>JBBIRG010000041.1:0-3091 GCA_037441945.1 Bacteroidota bacterium
GATTGTCATTTCGAACGACCCCTTGGATTGTCATTTCGAACGACTCCTTGGATTGTCATTTCGAACGACCGTAGGGAGTGAGAAATCTTGAATTGCTAGAATTATTAATTGGATTTTTGTTTTCATGTTTTATAACCCAGCCGATCATCGCATTGATTTTCAGGGAGAAAAACGCTGATCCAGTTTTTGTTTCACTATTTCCTGCGCTTTTTTGCCATCCGCTTTTCCCTTGATTTTCGGCATCAGGGCGGACATGACTTTTCCCGTATCTTTCGGCGACTGCGGATTTACTGTATTCAGCGTATCGTCAATAATGCCGGTAAGTTCCTCATCCGTCAGTTGTTTCGGCATATATTCCGCGATGATCGTCAGTTCCTGCTCTTCTTTTTCGGCTAAATCGCGCCGGCCTCCTTTGCTGAACTGTTCGATCGCTTCCTTTCTCCGCTTGCTTTCGACGGAGAAAAACGCGCTTTCGTCATCCGGGTGATCTTGTCCTGCTTTTCAATCAAGATTTTTTGCCAGCCGGCTTTCAGCATGCGTACTGTATCCAGCCGGAATTTATCTCCCGATTTCATGGCTTTTTTTAGGTCATCGTTTAACCGGTTCAGTAAATTGTTACTGATCATTTGGCCTCCATTCAGACTATTTGAATAAAAAAAGGGAGAAAGTTATGGGCTACGAAATACAACTTCACTTTCTCCCACTTTACCCTACCTTGCATTTCAAGATATACTATTTGTACTGTCAATGCTGTGACCTGTGTCACAATGGTAAAAAAAAATTAATAAAATTAGACAATCCTATGTCAAATAATAATAAAACATTACGGGTTAAATTGCTCCTAATAACGCTCTTCCCGGGGTTTTGATGGTAATTCGATTGTAAATTCCGTCCATTCATTCAGCACGCTTTGGCATGAAATGCTGCCGGTATGCTTTTCAATAATGCCATAAGTGATGGACAAACCGAGACCCGTCCCCTGGCCAATCGGTTTTGTTGTGTAAAAGGGGTCAAAAATTTTTGTGACATTTTCTTCTTTAATGCCGCAACCGTTATCGCGGATTCGGATGAGGATGCCGTCTTCTGTGTCGCCGGTGAAAATCTCGATGACTCCGAATTGCCGGTTATCGGGTTTTAATATCTGGATTTTTTCCTCAATCGCGTGAGCGGCGTTGACGAGGATATTAAGCAGAACCTGGTTGATCTGGTTGACGTAACAGAATATTATCCGGTTTGCTCGGAAATCCTTTTTGATGGTGAGTATCTGTTTGAACTGG
Source organism: Bacteroidota bacterium (assembly GCA_037441945.1). Classification (GTDB taxonomy): domain Bacteria; phylum CLD3; class CLD3; order SB21; family JBBIRG01; genus JBBIRG01. Next base: position 1,278 of record JBBIRG010000041.1, read on the forward strand.
TTCATGAACAGTTTCACGGTCGTATCTATGCAGTCGTTGACGCTGACTTCGCTCAGTTCCGCTTCGTCTAACCTTGAAAAATTTCTCAGGTCAAGCACGATATGGCGGATGCGGTCGGCGGCGTTTTTGATGCTGGAGATCAGGATGTCCATATCAGAGAGGATAAAATCATAATCGCTGTCCTCTTTGTAGCGTCGGATCGCCGTCTGCTGGTCTTCTCCGGCGGGGAATGATTCATAAAGACGGATGAGTCCCTTGATGATATTCAGGTAATCATCGATATAGTTGACGTTTCCGGCGAGGATGGACGTGGGATTGTTTATTTCATGGGCTACGCCGGCGACGAGCTGCCCGAGGCTCGCCATTTTTTCGGACTGCAGGAGCTGCGTGTGCGTCTGTTTCAGCTGGGAGAAAAGGCATTCCAGTTCTTCTTTCTGGTTGGATATTTCAGCCGTTCTTTCGCGGATTTTGTTCTCCAGTTCCTGGTTCAGTTGATGGATTTTGATGAGTTTTTTTCTGACCCTGAATTTGTGTGTTTTGTATATTCCGATGAAAGTGAAAATTAAAAACGCAGCCAGAATGAACGGGTTCAGCCACAACGGCGAGAGGACGGAAAATTCGAGGCGGTCGGCCGTTCGGCTGATATCGCCGGCCGCGTTCTTCACTTTCAGCAGGAAAGTGTAGTCGCCGGGAAGAAGGTTCGTGTAGCGGGCGTCGTTCTGATCCGTAAAATCCGACCAGTCGTCGTCGAAGCCGTCGAGCATAAATTGAAACCGATTTTCCCGTTCATTAATAAAAGATAAGCCGGTGAATTTAAAAGTCACGGAACTGCCCTTGATTTTTTCCTGGAGAATCGGAACAGTCCCTGCGAAGGGTCGTGACCATGTGAATTTCGGCGTGACCATTTTTTGGATGACGGCCTTCGGTTCGTCGATGCGGGCGTTTGGCTGATTTCGGATGAAATGGGTCAGTCCGCCGAATGTGCCGATCCACATGTTTCCGGCGCTGTCAAACAGCAGACTGTTGTTCGTCGTCGCTTCGTTGGCGTTCAGTCCGCGGTTTTTGTTGAGCTTCTGCTTCAGGGTCAAAACCGTGTCATGAATTTCAAAACGCCCGAACATCGTGCTGCCGGCCCACAGGCATTGCGTCCACGGGTCATATTCGATGACCGGAACGACATTGTCGCCGAGTCCCATTTGTTTGGGTTTGTAGTTGACGAAACGGCTGCCGTCAAACCGTGAAAATCCGTCGTCGGTGCCGATCCAGTAGAATCCAGAAGGGTCCTGCCGTATCGCGTTCACGGTGTTGTTCGGCAAACCGTGCGCTGTGGTCCATTGCCGGAAATGCAGTCGCCGGGTAACGGGATCGCGCATGACCTTGATCAGTCCGTTGTTGGTGCCCAGCCAGATGAAATTATCGCGATCCTCAAAAACGCACCAGATCTGCGTTCCGGGAAGGCCCTCGGTCTGCGTGAATTTCTGGTATCCTTTTCCGTCGTAATAAGTCAAGCCGTAATGCGAGCCGATCCAGAGATGTCCCTGCCGGTCAATTTCGATATCGAGCACTGAGGCGTCGGCGGACTGGTAAAGTTCCCGGTGGAGGATGATGCGGTTATTTTTATATTCGTAAATGTGATTTTCCGTGCCGATCCATAAACTGCCCGAAGGGTGATATTTCACGACCCAAACGGCGTCGCCGGATTCGTGCCAGTTGCCTCCCAGCGGTTTCAGCGTTTGCCCGTCCCAAACGTTAACGCCGTTGTCGGAAGCGATATAAATCCGACCGGAAGGATCGGAGGCGATGGCGTTAACCAC
>JBBIRG010000041.1:3149-6396 GCA_037441945.1 Bacteroidota bacterium
CCATTGGTGCCGATCCATAGAACGCCTTCCCGGTCTTCGATGATGCACTGAAGGCTGTTGGCTGATAACTGTTCGTCGATATGATAATTCGTGATAGAACCATTATAGTAGCGGCTCAGTCCGTGATCGGTGGCGATCCAGTAAACGGAATCGCGCGTCGAAACGACCCCAGTGACATTCGTGTGTACCAGACAGGTTTTCTCGGTCAACAGCCGAAGATGGTTGCGGTCGACCGTATTATTTCCCGCTAGTTTTTGTTTGTCTAGAAATGCGAGCCCTTTTACCGAACAGAAAAGAATTTCATCCGGCCGGCTTTGGTAAATGTAATTGATCTGCCCGAGCGCCATGACGTCGGCCGCATCAAGAATCTGAAAGACGGAATCATAAGCATTTCCGGAAAAAGGAAGCCGGAGAACGCCCTCTTTGCTGCCGAACCATAAGTCGCCGTCCCGGTCCATCATGCATGAAAAGAATTCACGGCGGTTTCCCATGAGCGAATCGGGGATTTTATAAAACGCGCCGTGATCGAGAACATAGATGCCGTTATATCGTGACGGGAACCAGTAACGTCCGTTCCGGTCTTTCAGCATTTCCCATATCGTACTTCTGGAATTCGGAAAAGGAAGAGCGTAATCCCTGAAAGTATGTCCGTCGAATATCGCCACACCGTTGTCCGATGAAATCCAGACCAGCCCGTTATCGTCTTTAAAAATATTCCGCGCATTCCCCGCAAACCCGTATTCCTTGGAATAATTTACAAATTGATTTCCGTCGTAAATGACTATACCGCTGCCCGTGGCGAACCAAAGGAAACCGTTGCGGTCCTGGACGATCTTCCAAACCTGAGCGTGCGGAAAACCCTCATTCAGCGTGTAATAACGGTAAAAGGGCTGTTGCGGATGCAGAGGAATTGAATACAGACCGGCAACAAGAATTATTAGAGCGCATTGGTTCAGGAAATTCATGTAACAGGCAACCGGATGAAATTGGCGGGTACGGATCGGTTTATCATGATGTCATCAGAAGACATTTTATTTGGATGCGCTTTTCACGCTGGTCAGTGAAACACTGGCTTCGGCAAAGCTTCCCTGCGACTCCGACAGGACGGATTCCTTAAAAGCTTTCAGTATCGATTTGGTGTCTTTTTTAATTAAAAAAAGCCCGTTATCCATTTCGTCTATAGAGGTCAAGTCCATATCGGGTATCGGTTTGGTGCTCGCAAATGCCTTGATTAATTCGGTGCCGAACGGAGGGCCGATTTCAAACTTAAAATTCGATGCGTCGTCGTCCCCTCCTACGGTATAGACCGTATTGGCTTTTATCTGAACATTCTTTGCGGAAAATTTATTTGGAAAAATAAGTATGTTATTGCCTCCGGCGTCATGATAAACCAGTTTCACGTAGCAGTCGATGTTTGATTTAAGATAAACGATCATGCGGTCTTTGTCGCGGTAAACCCCACCGTCGCCTTTATCAGTCCAGACCACGATTTTCAGCTTCTGGTTTTCCGTATTATCCTGCAGGAGGGCAAGGTCGTTCTGGATTTGCGAAAAGTTGTCCGGTTTGAATGAAATCGATTCCGGGACAAAGGATTTCGGGATTTTGATATTAGCGCTGCCAAGCGACTGGCCAGTATGGCGCGCGATGATTTGTGTCTTGATTTCCATGTCGTTATCCAGGTCCCAATAACTGCCCGTGATCGTTGCGTCGGCGTTGGCGATGGCCGCCAGCCCCTGGGCGGTTCCGTCAAATTTGACGCCGTGGGAGCTTAAATAAGCGGCTATATCCCGGCTGCCGATGATTTTCATGGTGGTGATCTTACCCATCTCGCTTTCGATCTTATCTTTCAGGTAAGCGGTGAATTCACTCGACATTTTAGAGTTTTTATAGTTGAAATGACCGATTACTACGCTGGCCGAACCGTATGATTCGGCGAATTTGCTGTATAATTTATATGTCAGGACGCCTGCGGCGATATCAAGGTTCCCGTTCTGCGTGTCTTTCGCTATCTGGTCGATGATAGCCGTGATTTTTGTTTCATCGCTGATCTTAGAGACGCCCGCCTCAAACGGCTTGTCCGGGAGCACTACGCGCAGTTTTTTCAGCTGCCGGTCGATGGCGCGCAGTTCCGATACGCAGGTCATCAGTTTTTCAATGGATTCCGAATAACTTTTCTGCTTGTGCAGCATCTGCGCCTGTTCCAGGTAGTTTTTAAAGCGGGTGTCGCGGTCGGTTATATCCATTTGCATTGCTTTGCCCGCTATCTGACGGTCGAGTACGGCTAGCGCGTAATGCCGCTTTTTCTTTTTATCGTAATCGGTGTCTTCAATCCGCAGTCCCTGAAGTTCCAGGCTCACCGACGTCTGCGACTGTTCTTCTACATTTGAGGTCACGATGCCTGTATTACCGGTAATGTTTTCGGTGCTGGTATAGGACTGTTTTCCGGTGATTTTAACCTCGATGTTTTTGGCAAGGTTCAGGAGCGCGACATTCTTGGCTTCTTCTTCGCTCTCGCCAGTTCCTATGGATTGCATGAAAAGATTGTCGGGAAAAGCTGCGCTTTTATTTTTTTTTGACCAATCCTTGTTTTGGGAAAAGGCTGAAGCGCCGCAAAAAAATATGAGACCTGCGTAAATCAGAACATGTTTCATGTGAGTTCCTTCTATTTTGAATTTTAATTATAAAAATAGTTTATTAAATATGCAAATGTAAAAAAGGAGCAGAGGATATTTCTTGTATTAATCTAAAAAAATGGTTATTTTGTTTCCGTTTTTCGGACTGTGTTAATTGTCATTTATACCGGTTTTTTTCAACAAGTAAAAGAGGATAACATCATGGAAAACGTCATTCAGTTTATTGGAGCCAACAAGGACCGTTTCGTTGAGGAATTAAAGGATTTCCTGAAAATACCCAGCATCAGCAACAATCCGAGCAATAAAAAAGACGTGGAACGGTGCGCGAATTTTCTAGTTGAACACATGAAATCGATCGGTTTAAACAACGTAAAGACCTATCCGACCGATGGTCATCCGGTGGTGTACGGCGAATGGTTGGGCGCTCCGGGAAAGCCCACCGTGTTGTTTTACGGGCACTATGACGTCCAGCCGACCGATCCTCTGAATTTGTGGACTAATCCGCCGTTTGAGCCGGTGATCAAAAACGGTTATATTTACGCGCGCGGCGCGTCGGATGACAAAGGACAAATTTTTCTGAATCTCAAGAGTTTTGAAGCCCACATGAAAGTGAA
>JBBIRG010000041.1:6426-10520 GCA_037441945.1 Bacteroidota bacterium
CCGGTGAATGTCAAGTACCTCATCGAAGGCGAGGAAGAAGCCGGCAGCAGCCATTTGGGGGATTTTATCAAAAACAACAAGGAACTGCTGAAGTCCGACATGACGCTGATTTCCGATACGTCCATGTTCGGTGAAAACATGCCGTCGCTTTGTTACGGACTGCGCGGTTTATGCTATATGGAAATCGAGATGACCGGCCCAAACAAGGATCTGCATTCGGGAACTTACGGCGGCGCGGTCGGAAACCCGATCAACGAATTATGCAACCTGATCGCCAAACTGAAAGACAAGAACGGTAAGATAACGATTCCTAATTTCTATAAAAAAGTAAAGAATCTTTCGAAACAGGAACGAGCCGCATTCAAAAAACTGCCGTTCAGCAAAAAAGAATATTTCAAGGAACTTGAAATCAATGATACTTTCGGCGAAAAAGGATATTCCATTCTGGAACAGACCAGCGCCCGGCCCACCTTAGATGTCAACGGAATTTTTGGCGGGTATCAGGGCGAAGGAGCGAAAACCGTACTTCCGTCCAAGGCCGGAGCGAAGATCAGCATGCGTCTCGTGCCAAACCAGGATTACCACGAAATCGCCAAACTGTTCGCCGCGTACGTCAAAAAACTCTGTCCGAAGACGATGAAGATCAAAGTCACCGAACTGCACGGCGGAACACCCGCGATGACCGATATCAATACAAAGGAAATCAAGGCCGCGACCGTCGCGCTGAAAAAAGTATTCAAGAAAGAACCTTATTACACGCGCGAAGGCGGTTCCATTCCCATTGTCGCCGCGTTTGAGAAAATTCTCGGTAATAAATCGGTACTGATGGGTTTTGGCCTTGACAGCGACGCCATTCATTCGCCCAACGAACGCTTCAGCTTGTCCAATTTCCATAACGGTGTTCTCGCCTCCGCTTATTTTTACGACGAGCTGGCGAAAATGAGCAAATAGCCAAAAAAAAAAAGCGATGTACGGAAAGAGCGGATTTCTTGTCCGCTCTTTTTTTGAACATTCCGCATGATATCGCAAAAATTAAAATACGCAATGATATGATTTATTCATTTATGACGGGTTTTCGTTACCCCTTCCGAGCGGTGCGTTTTGTATTTGATCATCCTTCGCTTTTGAAATACATTTTTTTCCCATTCCTTATCAACGTGGTCGTGTTTGCGTCGGGATTCCTGTATTTTCTGTCGAAACTGGACCGATTGCTGACGTTTATTCCGAAAACCGATGGGTGGTATTTCGGCGTGCTGTTCTATGTTGTTGCCGTGATCTTGGCGCTGACATTTGTTATCATCGCGTTTTATGCGTTTACGGTCATTGGAAATATTATCGCGTCACCGTTTAATTCGGCGCTGTCGGAAAAAACCGAGTCATTGATGAACAGTTCCGCCTCACCGTCCGCTTCCGGAGTGATTGCTGTCTTTAAGGATGTGGTTCATTCCGTCGGTACGGAAATCAAGAGGCTGCTTTATTTTTTATTCTGGCTTATACCGCTGCTACTGATTAATTTTATTCCGGTCATCGGTCAGGCGCTGTATTTTGCCGCTATGCTGTTTTACACTTGTTACGCGCTGACGTTTTCCTTTATGGACTATTCACTCGACCGCCGGTACCGTTCATTTCGTCAGAAGAATAAAATTATTTTTTCGGATAAATCGATGATGGCCGGATTTGGCATAATCTGTTTTATGATCGGTCTCATACCCATAGTCAATTTATTTCTGATTCCGCTTTGCGTCATCGGGGCCACTATGATGTATGTAAATGAACATACAGTAAAACAAAACTAATGTCAGGTTACAGATAAGGAGACTGAAAGTTGATGGAAGACATACTGATTGACGGCAATTGCCTGACCATTGGCCTTGTTCGTCAGATTTTGGAAGAAAAACGCAGCATCGCGCTGTCAGCGGAGGCGCGTTCAGCCGTCAGTCGCTCGAGAGCAGTTATTGAGGAAATCATTCGTTCGGGGAAAATCGTGTACGGAGTTAATACGGGATTCGGTAAATTCAGCGATATCCGGATCAATGATGAGCAGATCGAACTACTACAGCGAAATATTGTGCGAAGCCATGCGGCCGGCGTTGGTGAGCCTCTTCCGGAGACGGTTGTCAGAATTATTTTATTGCTGAAAGCTAACGGACTTGCGAAAGGCTATTCCGGGGTCAGGACGGAAATAATTGATACGCTGATCAGTATGTATAACCGGGAAGTGCTGCCGATGATACCGTCGCAGGGTTCGGTCGGCGCGAGCGGCGACCTGGCGCCGTTGTCGCATCTAGCGCTGGTCATGATCGGCGAGGGCGAGGCGCTTTACAAAGGCCGGCGCATGCCGGGCGGGGAAGCGATGCGGGTAGCGGGCATTGAACCGATTCAGCTTAAATCAAAGGAGGGCCTGGCCGTCCTGAACGGCACGCAGGTTATGACGGCGATCGCGGCGCATAATTTAATCAACGCTCTAACCATCCTGGAAGTTGCCGATATTACAGGCGCGATGACCGCCGAAGCCCTGTTCTGCACGGATACCGCGTTTGATGAGCGGATTCATGCGGCGCGGAACCAGAAAGGCCAAATCCGGTCTGCTGAAAACCTGCGCCGGTTAGTCAGCGGCAGCCCGATGATACTCGCGCACCGCGGTTGCAGCAATGTTCAGGACGCCTACAGCGTGAGGTGCATGCCGCAGGTGCACGGGGCAAGCCGCGATACCGCTGATCATGTTCTGCAGATTGTCGAACGGGAAATGAACGCCGCGACTGACAATCCGCTAATTTTTACGGTGGAACAAGACGTTCTATCAGGCGGCAATTTCCACGGACAGCCTGTCGCGCTGGCGATGGATTTTCTCAGTATTGCCATGAGTGAAATCGGCAGTATTTCTGAAAGACGCATCGCGTGGATGATGGACCCGCACCTGAATTACGGTTTACCGGCTTTTCTCGCGCAGGAAGGCGGCATCAATTCTGGGTTCATGATCGCGCAATACACCGCCGCGTCGCTAGCTTCGGAAAATAAATCGCTGTGCCATCCCGCCTCTGTAGATTCAATCCCGACGTCCGCGAACAAGGAAGATCATGTAAGCATGGGAACGATCGGCGCGCGAAAGTGTTCACAAATTATCAATAATACATCAATTATTCTCGCGATCGAGTGGCTGTGCGCGGCGCAGGCCGCTGAATTCAGAGATCCGCCCGCGTTAGCGAAAATGACCGACAAAGCGTTCAGGTTGCTAAGATCAGTTGTGCCTTTTTTAGATAAAGACGGTCTCACTCACGATCTGATCAGGAAAGCGTCTGATTTAATCAGGAATGGTGAAATCGTCCGTTCAGTCTGGGAAGCCTGATTAAGGCCGAATCGATAAAAAAATTAAGAATGCGCATTGTATTTACGGTTAATTATTGGTAATTTATGTTCAGACTGAAAAAGGATTGTCCGATAGGGTTTCATGCCTGGATATTATCTTTGATAGTATTTCGGGTTTGTCATCAGATCTCGGATATTTCCTAAAAGGTGAAAGAATTTTCCGATGAAGATCAATATCATGAGTTCAGCTTTCAAAGACAGCGAAATGATTCCGATGAAGTACACCTGTGACGGCGAAGATGTATCGCCTCCGTTATCCTGGGTTTGCGTTCCTGAAAGCGCAAAAAGTTTTGCGCTGATCTGTGACGACCCGGACGCGCCGGTTGGGACATGGGTTCACTGGGTCATCTACAACATTCCTGCAGAAACCCGCTATCTGGCGGAATCCTTTGCTGACAAGGCCGAATTGGAAGACGGTACGAAACAGGGTATCAATGACTTCAAACGAACTGGGTATGGCGGTCCTTGTCCACCGGGCGGAACGCATCATTATTTTTTTAAATTGTACGCTCTCGATAAGTCGATGGATCTGAAACCAGGCCTTACAAAAAATCAATTATTAAAAGCCATGCAGGGACACATCGTTGGCGAGGGTGCGCTGATGGGCAAATACAAACGGTCAAAATAAACAACGGGCGTCTATTGAGAAAGAAAAAGGAGAAAATACTGATTGTCGAAGACGAACAGGCCATTCTGTCTCTTTTGTCGGATATTCTTTCGCATCGCGG
>JBBIRG010000042.1:0-10516 GCA_037441945.1 Bacteroidota bacterium
CAGTATAATGAATATATTCGTTTTCGCAGGCACTCTCTGGAACAGGGATTATCGCAAAGCACGATCAATCATATCGCGCAGGATCACAACGGTTTTTTATGGATTGCCACACAGGACGGACTGAACCGATACGACGGTTACGGATTTTTTGTTTATAAATACCAGCCATCCGATACAAACTCAATTCCGAACAACTTCGTTACATCTCTGGCCGAAGATCAGAAACGTCAGTGTTTATGGATCGCCACTCACGGAGGCGGCTTGGCAAGGCTGGATTTTCAATCAGGAAATTTCCAGCGTCATTACCATCGGCCGGGCGACACCAATTCGATGGCCGATAATTATCTGCATGAGATAAGTCTGGATCACCGGGGAATACTCTGGATTGGAACGCGCGATAAAGGACTTATCTGTTATGATCCGGATCAAAATCTTTTTGTTAGTTTTCAATCCCATCCGTCCGCCCCGAAAAGATTAAAAAACGCCCGGGTACGTACGATATTTGAGGATTCAAAAAATCGTTTATGGATAGGATCAGCTGTCGGCCTCATAATACTGGATGCCGAACGCAAGGTGTTTTCGGAAATGGCGCTGCCCAACCGAAGGGAAGCGATTGTAATAGACATCATCGAAGATTACAGCGGAAACTTTTGGGTCGGAACAGATGGCGCCGGACTTTTCCGCTATGACCCCGCAACGGTATCGTTTCAATCCTTTACTCACGATCCTAATAATAGGCGCTCGGTGAGCAGTAATGAAATACGATGCCTGTATGAGGATGCCGGTTTCAATCTATGGATAGGGACCAATAATGGGTTGAATCGCTTAAGCCCGCCAAATAACGGATCAACTTCCGATTATCAGTTTATTTCATACTATTCTGATCCTTCCGATATTTATTCCATCAGCAATAACATTGTTCAGTCTATATTAGTTGACCGTTATGACAATCTCTGGATTGGAACAAACGGCGGTGGGTTGAATATGTATTCCGGCTCCGGTTGGATTTTTACCCTTTATAACAATAAATCCCTTCGAATGGACAAGGGAAACCTTAATAGTGTTTTATCTCTTGCCCTGGATAGTTACGGTTTTATATGGGCCGGCACATGGGGAGACGGGCTGACAATCATCGACAGAAAAAACAGCCGGCACAAGCTTTTCCAGCATAACCCGCGTAACAGGCAAAGCATTCCGGAAAACAGCGTATTCGCCCTATTACCAGATACGGGCGGCGTCATGTGGGCGGGAACATATAACGGATTATCTCGCATCAGCTGTAAAACAGATATTATGACAGGACAAGCTTCATTCAAACATTTTCCCGCTGATCCTGACAAACCGGGCCGCCTGAACCATCCGAAAATACGCTGTATGATCAAAACGAGTGACGGAAAAATATGGGTCGGAACTTATGGCGGAGGAATTAACGTGTTGGATCCATCAACCGAACGATTTGACGTCATCCAACACGAACCCGGTAACAGCAACACAATTTCGAACAATAATATCTGGATCATTCATGAAGACGGTTCCGGCGACATTTGGGTAGGAACATACGGCGGAGGATTAAGTAAATATCTGCGTTCGGATCATCGTTGGATGAATTATGTTCATGATCCCTATGACGCCAATTCAATCAGCAATGACGTTGTTCTGTCGATATACAGCGATACCGCGGGGATATGGGCCGGCACCCGCGCTGGATTGAATTACCTGAACAAGACAACCGGCCGGTTCCGCTGTTACACAACCCGGCACGGACTTCCTAACGACGTTATATACGGCATTCTGCCTGACCGGCAGGGCAACCTCTGGATCAGCACCAATCTCGGCATCTCAAAAGCCACGCTGAACGCCGATACGGTTCCCGTTTTCAGGAACTACGATATCAACAGCGGATTACAAGGCAATGAGTTTAATGTCGGGGCGTATTATCAGAGCGAACGCGGTGAAATGCTTTTCGGCGGAATCAACGGTTTTAACAGTTTTTACCCGGACAGCATCCGCATCCATCCCGTTTCGCCGTCCGTCATCATCACCGCTTTTAAAAAATTTGATAAAACGGTTTATTCCGCTCCTTCTATCAACAACCGATCCGTTATTGAACTAAATTTTAAAGACAATTTTTTTTCAATTGAATTTACCGCGCTGGATTATACCGACCCCGCGAAAAACCGTTACGCCTATAAGTTGGAAGGATTTGACGAGGACTGGATTTACTGCGGAAGCCGGCGTTACGCGACCTACACGAACTTAGACGGAGGCGCTTATCGGTTCCAGGTGAAGGGTACCAATCATGACGGCGTATGGAGCGAAAAAAGCGCCTCGATTCAGATCATCATCCACCCTCCGGTTTGGAAAACCCTATGGTTCCGCATAGCCGCAGTCCTGCTGCTGGCCGCGCTGATTTATTTTCTGGTTCAGTGGCGCTTCCGGTCTATCAAGCGCCAGAAACAGGAACTGGAAAAGCAGGTTCGACAACGGACGCTTGAAGCGACTGAAAAAAACGAACGTCTCCAAACGGCGCTTGACGAAATCCGCGAACAAAAAAACACGCTGGACAGGATCAATTTGCTGCTGACCCGCGCGCTGGACGACCTCCGGCAATCCCAGAATCAGTTGATCCAGTCCGAAAAAATGGCTGCGCTGGGTCATTTGGTCGGAGGCATAGCCCATGAGATCAATAACCCGCTGAACTTTGTCGACGGCAATCTTACCCATTTCAGCGATTATATGAAACATGCTGTCTGCATGATGCAGGAAATTGAAAATTTATTATCTTCGCCGTCCGTGACGAGCCCGCAGGAAATTTTGCGCTCCGTAAACATCCTGAAACAAAAATATGATTATCAGTACATCGTCAACGACAGCGAAAAACTGATCAGCGCCTGCCGGCACGGAACCCAGAGGATAAAAAAAATCGTTGAAGATCTCCGTAATTTTTCTTTTACCGATGAAAGCCGGCTTGTCCTTTACGATATCAGCCTTTGTATTGACCAGGCTATCGCTTCGCTTTCTCACATGCTTAAAAAACAAATCGAAATCCATAAGCATTATGACAACATCCCGCAAACATACTGCTTCCCAGGCTTATTAACACAGGCGTTCCGCCATATTTTGCTGAACGCGGTTCAGGCGATAAAATACAGCGGCCGGATCGAAATAACAACGCGTTTGCCGAATAAAACAGACTCGTCTTTCTTATCCGGGCAGGAAAAAATGATCCGGATTACCGTAGCCGATACCGGCGCCGGAATACCGCAGGACATTATGCGCAAAATATTTGATCCTTTTTTTACAACCAAAGAAATCGGACAGGGAACGGGCTTGGGACTGACTATTGCCTATAATATCATCAAACGGCATGAGGGAACTATAACCTGTAACAGCGAACAAAACCTCGGAACGGCATTTGATGTTTATATTCCGTTCAGGACAATACCTTCACAAGGAGTGGACGACCATGCGTAAAACAAATAGACGGCCTGATTATCGGCGGCGCATGTGGGCAGTGTTTCTTTTTTTGTTCTTGTTTACCTCATTATCCGCAGAGGCGCAGGAACGGATGGGAAAACCCTATATCGCAAATTATTCCGTCAAAGAATACAATGCTTACCATCAGAACTGGGCCGTCGCGCAGGATAGCGCCGGTTATATTTATGCGGCAAATAATAACGGCGTGCTCGTCTACGACGGAACCGCATGGAAATTAATACCCACAGGTAAACGGGGCACTGTTCGCTCATTAACGGTAGGTAGCAACAATCGGGTATACGTCGGCGCGCAAAGCGAATTCGGTTATATTGAACGCAAACCCGACGGGCGATTTATATTTATCACTCTTGAAAACCGCATCAGTGATCCGTCGGTTAAATTTGAAGACGTCTGGAAAATTCACACAGAAAAAGAATATGTCTACTTCCGTACAAAAAAATATTTTTTTTGCTGGAACGGGGATTCGATTTCTATTCTTAGAGCGACTAATCAGTTTTCGCACTCATTTGATACGAAAGAAAAAATCTATATCTATGAAAACAATAAAGGTTTATCGGTTTTAACCGACCGCCGGCTCGAATTTATCCCGGGTACCGAATTCACAATCGGAAAACCGGTCTATACTATTCTTCCTTTTACAAATGATTCGATCCTGATCGGAACGAAGGATCACGGATTTTTTATTTACGGTAACAAAGGACACCGCCGATTCCGGACTGAAGCGGATGATTATATAAAATCTAAAACTCTATACCGGGGACTCTCGCTACCAAATGGCAGGAACTTATTCGGTACGCTTTACGGAGGCGTTGTGGTCATCGACCCAAACGGTAAATTTGTTACGCAAATTGATTTTTTCAGCGGACTGATGAGCGAAAAAATCCACGATATGATGATAGACCGCGAAAACACACTCTGGCTGGCGATGGATAACGGTATTGCACATGTGCATTATCCGTCGCCTTTTTCTTACTGGGACGAACAGGCTGGCATCGAAGGCGTCGTACAGAACATCATCATCAACCAAAATCAGGTCATCGCGGTAACCAATGCCGGATTATACGAACTGGAACGGTCAGAATTAACGGACCGAAGACCAAGGCACCTGTTCACAAAACACAAGCTCCTGAACACGCAGGTTTTTGATATGGAAATCCTGGACAATCAATATCTATGCGGAACAAAAGATGGAGCATTCCTTGTCAGTCGCACAGGGAAAAAGCAACTCAACTCCAAAACGGTTTTTTTGTTTCAAAGATCACGATTCGATACTTCGGTTATACTGGCCGGGAAAAAAGACGGCGTTCACATCCTGCAACAGCAAAACGGAAAAATCATTGATATCGGAACGGTGAAGGGAATAAACACGGAAGTACGAAGTATTTGCGCTGACCGGGATTCAACGTTTTGGATCGGCACACGGTATGAGGGAGTTTGGTTTATGAAGTGGAATCCCGTCAATCCGACAGAACCTACCCTGGCGCATTACGATACATCACACGGATTGCCCACAGGTTACATTCAGATTTTTGAGGTTGACAGCCAGATGCTATTTTCCGGCTTGGGAACAGTTCACCGTTTTGACAAAAGCCTGAACCGTTTTTATCCGGATACACTATTCAAACCCGCTGTCCAAAAAGCCATACCCGAATCGAAAACATTCGGCCTATCCCTTATTTACCGTGAACATCCAAACCGGATATGGACGATCATTGATAACCGGATTATAGGATATTTTCGGAAAGAAAAAGACAGGCTAATTTTTAATCATGCGCGGTTCGGAAAAATTCCGAAACATGCGACATTAAACGCCATGATTCATGATCCGGAGGGAACGATATGGTTTGGCGGCAGCGACGGAATTATCCGGTATGATCCGGGTTACGTTAATTCAGACTCATCACGTTATCATAGCGTCATACGTTCCGTTAAAACAACCGCCGATGATTCTTTGTTGCCCTTCCTTTTTCACAATCATTCTCAAGCGGAACCATTGGAATTACCTTATTCTCTTAATCATATCCGTATTGAATATTCAGCCCTGTCTTACATGAATGAGCGCGACAACCAGTTCAGCGTTTTCATGGAAGGTTATGACCGCGGCTGGTCGGTATGGAGCCGGGAACGATACAAAGATTACATGAACCTTCCGGAAGGTCTCTATCAATTCAAAGTCCGGTCAAAAAATGAAGTGTCCGTTTTGGGCGAAGAAGCCGTGTTTGTTTTCAGGGTGTTGCCGCCATGGTATCGCGCCTGGTGGGCATATCTGACCTACATCCTCAGCGGCGCGCTGGTTCTTGTTTTGCTGTTGCGATGGCGCGTATACATTTATAAAAAGAGAAATCTTGAGCTTGAAGAAAAAGTCCGGGAAAGAACGAACGAACTGACCGCCGCGCAAAACCAGTTGATCCAGACTGAAAAATTTTCCGCATTAGGACAATTAGTCGGCGGTATCGCTCACGAGATCAACAATCCGCTGAGTGTTGTAGACGGCAACCTGTTTTATTTCAGCGAATACGCCCGGAACGCCTTCGATTTGATCGGCGAACTTGAAGAGATGCTGAAAAATGAAAACCGGCCGGAAAACCTCCGTATTATAAAGCTGATTACCGAACTGAAAGAACGAAAGGATATCCCGTACCTGCTCAGCGACCTTGAACGCATCATCGAATCCACACGTCACAGCAGCGGACGCATTAAAAAAATCATCGATGATCTCCGCAACCTGTCCGGAACCAACGAATCCGGACGGATTTCTGCCGACATACACGAGTGCATCGAACAGGCGCTGATGTCGCTGCAGCATGTCAGCCGGCATGAAATCACTGTGATGAAAAGATACGCTGACATCCCTTATGTTTACTGTTTTCCGGGACTTCTCACTCAGGCCCTGCGGCATATCATTCAGAACGCTTTCCAGTCAATTCCTGGGAAAGGCCAGATCACCATAGAAACCGAATCCATTACAACCAGTCCGGACGCAAATATGGCCGCCAAACCGCTGATTAAAATCAGCATCGCCGACACGGGTTGCGGGATTCCGGAACATCAACGCAAAAATATTTTTGATCCCTTCTTCACCACGAAAGCAATCGGCCAGGGAACCGGGCTTGGATTGTCAATTGCATATCATTTTATCCAACGTCATGACGGACAGATTCAGTTTCACAGCAAGGTTCAGGAAGGAACGAGGTTTGAGATTATTATTCCGATGGCATTAGAGGCCTGATGCCGGGCGCCCAAAATCACCCTCTTTCAACAGCTGATTTCACATACCGCCATAAAATCAATCCTCAACATGCTTGGCGAGGCATTTTTTGATTTCCATGATCAGGGTTTTTTTGTCGAAATTCGCCTTGGTCATGAGTTTTTTAATATGCCCGTCGAGGATTTCCCTGTCTTCACGGGTAATCTCCTTTGCGGTAAGAACAATGATAGGAATGTCTTTGGTCCTTTCGTCTTTTCTTAATACGTCGACCACTTCAAATCCCGACATTTCGGGCATCATCAGGTCGAGTATAATCAGCGACGGCCTTTCACTTATCGCGAGCTCAATTCCCTCCAAGCCGCTGTAAGCTTTCAGCACTTTTTCGCCGGCTTCCTCAAGAATGCAGGCGGCCAATTTTACCGATTTCGGATCGTCGTCGATGACCAGCACAACATCATGCAGACCATGCTTTTTACCGCTCAGATCACGGATACGCGACAGCAGCTTGTCTTTATCCACGGGTTTAACAAAATAATCGTCAGCCTCAAAACTGTATCCCAGGTCTTTGTTGTCCAGCATCGACACGATGATAACCGGAATCGATTCCGTTTCTGGATCGGAACGCAGGTCGGTGAGGATTTCCCAGCCGTCTTTATGAGGCAACAGAATATCCAGTGTGATGACTTTCGGATGATGCTGTTTTGCCAGTTCAATGGCGTCATCGCCGTTAGAGGCGAAAATGACGCCGTAACCTTCCCGTTCAAGGTAATATTTCATCAGGCGGCACGCCTTTTCATCGTCCTCGATAACAAGCACGATATTATCCTTAACCGGTATTACTTTTTCAGTTTTCGGTATTTCTTTCTGGACTTTTACAGGTTGGACAACTTCCGCGAGAGCCGATGCTTCCTGGATCGTGAACGTAAACCGGCTTCCTTTTCCGTATTCGCTTTCCGCCCAGATGGTACCGCCGTGCATTTCGATAAAACGCTTGCACAGCGCCAAGCCCAGGCCGGTCCCTTTTTCCCCGCGCGTGCTCGGGGCTCCGAACTGCCGGAATTCATCGAACAGAATCGCCATATCCTCCGGACGGATACCCCGCCCCGTATCGATAACCGAGATCTCAACCAATCCCTCGTAATCCAGGGACTTTCTCGCTTCAACGGCGATATTCCCGTGGTCGGAGGTAAACTTGTTTGAATTGCTGAGCAGGTTGATTAGCACCTGCTTGATTTTTCCGCTGTCGCCCCAGACCTTTTTCATGCCGGGCTCGATGAGAACGGCTAAACGCTGGCTTTTCCGTTCGATCAGCGGCTCAACGGTATGCGCGACGGAGGCAATGATCTTTTGAATGTCAAAACTTTCAAAATCAAGATCCATCTTTCCGGCTTCGATTTTGGATATATCCAGGATATCGTTGATCAGCTGGAGCAGATGCTGGCCGCTTTCATGAATATCCCGGATGCATTCTTTCTGCTCGTCGTTCAGTTCACCGGTCATGCCGCCGTGCACTAATTCAGAAAACCCGATGATCGCGTTCAGCGGCGTTCTCAGTTCATGGCTCATCCGCGCAAGGAAATCGGATTTCAGTTTGTCGGCCTCGCGGATTTTTTCGTTGGCCATCTGGATTTCGTTATTCAGTTTTTCCAGCGTCTCCAGCTGGTCGGTGATCTGGTGATTCTTGGTCTGCATATCTTCCAACATCAATCCTTTGATAAACGCCGATTTAATGTGCGCTTTGAGGTTGCGCAGCAACTGCATGTCCTGGCCGTCAAAGGCGTTTTCGCTCTGAATGCTGTCGAGAATCAGGTATCCCGCGATGTTCATATCCACTTTTATTCTCATGACGAGCATACTGCGGGAATCCGGGATATGGGAAAATTTATCCTCAGCGGGACGGCCGCTGACTTGCTTGACAATGTAAATATCCTCGAATATCTCGATGGCATTGGTCATATACCGGAGTTCGGCTTCTTCGGGCGTAATCTGGATGTCGGCAATTTCACCGAAATCAAGACCGATGCATGCTTTGAACCGGTAATAGCCTGTATCGGCATCCATGACCAGCACGCCGGCGCGATCAACGCCTTCAATCACTTTCGTTTCCTTAAGTATCGCGTTCAGCACATCCTCGAAAATGATTTCGGTATTGATGGTGTTGATGATCGAATTGGTTTTCTCAAGCTGGTTTGTTTTTTGTTCCAGCAGCTGCGTTCGTTCAAGAACCTGCATTTCGAGTTTTTTGTTCTGCCGCTCAACCTGTTTAATCCTCCGGCGGTACCAGACAAACCCCAGCCCTAGGAGTCCGGCGCTTCCGAAAATCCTGAACCACCATGTCTGCCAAATCGGAGGGTCAATTCTTATTTTAAGAAAGGTCCCCTGTTCATTCCATTGCCCGTCGTTGTTTGATCCCCGGACGCGGAAGACGTAATCGCCCCCGTCGAGGTTCGTATAACTCGCGTACCGGCGGTTTCCGCAGTAAATCCAGTCCTCGTCAAATCCTTCCAGCTTGTAGGCATACTGGTTTTTTTCAGGCGCCGTAAAATCCAGCGCGGCAAACTCAAACGCAAAGAAATTTTCTTTATGGGATAACCGGATCGATTGCGTCTCCAGAATGGATTCATCGGTTATGACTTTTTTATCGAATTTTTTATAAGCGGTAATGACAATCGGGGGAACATTCTGATTATCTTTCACGCTGTCGGGAAAGAAAAGATTGAATCCGTTAACGCCCCCGAAAAACATCTCGCCCCTGCGGTTACGGAACGTGGCGCCCAGGTTGAATTCATTTCCCTGGAGCCCGTCGTTGATGTCATAATTACGGATGATTTTGGTTTCCGGGTGAAACCGGCAGACCCCTTTATTGGTACTCATCCACAGATTGCCTTGGGTATCGTTGAGAAGTCCGTAAATAAAATTATTCGGCAGGCCGTCCTTGACCGTAAAATGGGTAAATTGTTCTTTGTATGTATCCAGCAGATTCAGTCCTTCGCTGGTGGCGATCCAGAGGTAACCTGGAGTCTGCTCTAGAATATCCAGTACAATATTATTGCTCAGTCCGTTGACGTTGTCCTGCCGCTGCTTGTAGCGCCTGAACTGCTTCGTGACGGGATCCAATCGGTTCAATCCCTCGCCGAAGGTTCCTATCCAGAGCGCACCCATATAATCTTCCCGTATTGAAATAATGCTGTTGCTGCTGATCGAATGGGGATTAGCCGGATCGTGCCGGTAATGGATAAACCGATCGTTTTCGCGGTCATAACGGTCGAGCCCGCCGTCGGTGGCGAACCAGAGGTTCTTCGAACGGTCTTCGTATATACAACGGACCATGTTATGCGCGATACTGCCCTCATCGTCGTCCCGGTGCATATAGCGTTTGAATGTTCCGCGTTTGCGGTCCATGATATGAACGCCGCCGGTCCGCGTACCGACCCAGAAGGTACCCGTGTGGTCTTCGAGCATACTTCGGATGACATTGGCGCTGAGACTCGAAGGATCATTCGGCTTGTTTCCGTAAACGATGATTTTTCCGGTTTTGCGGTCGATCCGGTTCAGCCCGCGGTCTGTGCCGATCCACAACGCCGGATCATCCTGGCTTGGCTCCTCATAAATCGACCAGATCATGCTGCTACTGAGCGTATTTGCGGAATTGGGTTCCTTGCGTATCAGGGCGAATTTGTTTCTGGAAGGATTGTACTTATTTATTCCGCCGCCGCTGCTAGTACCGATCCAAAGTATTCCGGAACGGTCTTCGTACAGACACTGCACAAAATCGCTGCTGAGGCTAGTCAGTCGGGCCGGTTCATTCCG
>JBBIRG010000043.1:0-10514 GCA_037441945.1 Bacteroidota bacterium
GATTTGAAAGATGTTTTATCGAATCAATATTTTGCAGGTTCTCACATAAGCAAAGGTTGAGTTCCGTTAGTTGCGTCAGTTTTCGCAATGAATGAATATCTCTCAGGGACGAAAAGGATTTAAGGTTCAGTGTTCTAAGCTTTGTCAGGCCTTCCGCTGCATCAATATGAGTGATTTTCCCGCACCCTTCAAGGCTCAGTTCTTCAAGATTTATCAGCCCTTTTAAGAAATCAATATTTTCAAGCGATACGCAATCACTCAGATTGAGCGAAGTCAATCCCGCAAGACTACCAATGGCCTCCGCGTTCTGAAGCGATTTGCACCAGGTAACATCAAGTGAAGAAAGGTTATCAATCCCACTTAGACCGTTCACATCCTTCAGAGAATCACAGGAACTGATGTGCAGTTTCTTAAGACTATCTGAATGGGTCAGTCCCTCGAGGCTGCTTAGCGATTTACAGAATTCAATATTCAATGATATCAGATTCTTGTTGCCCAATCCTATTAAATTGGTTAGGTTAGCGCAATAGGAGATATGCAGGCTTTCAAGATTTGCGGGATTGTCCAAACCCGCTAGGCTTATCAGTGCGTCACATTCTCTGATTTCCAGAATTTTCAATTCAGTCAGGTTGTGTAAAACAGTTAAATCTTTAATGCTCTGATTGTTCAGGATTTCAAGATGCTTTAGATTGGCTAACCGGTTTATTCCGGACAAATAGTGATTTCCCCAGAAGGCAAGTTTTTCAGTTCTGATATCACATTGATTCAAATCGCTTTCCGGTCCGGCCAGCGTGAATGCGGTTTGTCCGTTCAGCATCAGATGAACAAGTCTGCCCGGCCCCTCTTCCGCGGAGAAAGTAATGATTTCGGTTTTTGATGAATTTATCTTTAGTGAAAAACACGGGTGATAATCTCTGTACAAATCAATCGAGCAGGGCAGTTCTATAACCTTTTTGCCGGAGTTAAGCTTATCTTTTCCGGCCAATATTTTGACATCTCCGCCGTACAGTTTTTCCAGGCAGGATAGGGTATCCTGGTACCGGTCTTGCGGTATGAAAATTGAGAATTTGATTTTTGGTTTCATATATTCTTTCTTTTAAATTTTGAGACTGTCCGAAAATCCCTAAAAGACTTCATTTTGAGCGTAGTCGAAAAATGTATTTTCATTGTTTTCAGTCATCATAAATAATGATCAATCAGGATTATTTGAATTTTCTGATAGTCTCTTACAGATTTTTCTTCCACTCGCTCACAAAAAAAAGCTGGGACTGGGTCTGCGGAGACGGGTCAGAGCCGCAGGCGTCATATATGCGTAACCGGTCGAGATACCCTAAAACATTCTCCGGGTCTGCGATGCCGTGGCGGATCAAATAGCAGCCGACGACCGTTCCGGTGCGTCCTTTTCCGCCCCAGCAGTGAACGTACACCGGCTGGTTTTCTGAGATAGACTGGTCAATCGCGTCTAATATTTTTATCATAAAATTCCTGTCCGGGATATCATTATCGGTGATAGGAAAGCGGAACATTTGCGCGGTTATTCCGGCGTGTACGGCCGCTTGTGCAAAAAATTCGCTATACGGACGAAAAAGGTTTCCGCTGTAATCCGTTTCATCTTCTTCCTGCAGATTGATAATCGTCCGGATACCGGCCTGAATCAGGGCATTCATTTTACTGGTGGCTTTGTCCGGGTTCTGGTGCCCCGGATATTCGCCGGCAAGAAGTTTACCGGGAACAACCCAGTAGGAACGGAGGAAGGGTTTGGGGTGTTTGTGCATAACGTAGCGTATTTTATTGTTTCATTCGTTGTGTTTTTCAGCGGCTGAAAATCTTTGTCTCAAGAATAAGGTTTAAAAAAATATGATATATTATTGTTCAGTTTTTGATTCAATTTTCAAACCCGACCTTTAAAATTATAAAAATGCTCCCCGTACCTAACAATGGCTTCCTGCATATCCTTCGGGGATTTATTCAGATATAAATATTTTATGAATATAAATCGTTTTGGTTCCGGGGGATATAATTTTTCAGTCAAATCAGTGAAATACATGTTTGCTAAATCATGAACGGATTTATTGGAGAAAGTCATAACAGCGTTACCGGTATTATCTATATAGTGCGCAACCGGATCATCACCCATAGGTCTGAATAAAAAATAATCCTGGTTATATTCCTTTGCCAGTTCAACGCCTAAATTAAATAATTTTTTATCATCCGGATAGGATTTGGAGGAAGCGGATATATGATTGGGAATGAATAAGCAGGGGAGAAAGAATTCCCTGTCAGCAGACAATTCATGGATTTCGATACAGGCTGCATAAACCGGTATATAGCTGAATCCTCCGGAACGAACCCTTTTTATCAGACCGGTAAGCTCTTCCTGATTGCCGGGACTATTGGAAAACACTATAAAACCGCAGAGGTAAAGTATCCCGGGTGTATGATTCAGGCAATTTTCAGGGATTAATTGTAAGGAATCTTTATTGAATGTAAAATTTTTCATATCGGCATATATTTTTTAGTGTTTAGATGTATGTTAATAAAGATTCACTATGCTGAGACTATTTCATGTTCACTTTACAGGCATGTTCCTTTATAACCATAATTTTTGCCCTGCAATAATCCGTATCGCGCTCGGTTGACTCTCTTTTGCTTGTCCCGAACAAAGTCGAGGGGCATGCCCTGAGTACGTCATAGGCTTACAGAAGGGTATCAATTCGTTCGTCCGCGCCCACTTTGTCATTTCGATCCGCCTCTGGCGGAGAGAAATCTTGTATTCATTTATTGTTACGTTTTACATTAGTGGGTATTTTTATACATTGTGACTTAACCCGATAAGTACGTAACATATATACATTTTATCGCATATTCTTAATCCGTCTGATGGGGAATAAGGTCATTTCGTTCCGGTGTTCGGCAATGAGGCAATATTCATTGTTGGTGTAACATAAACCAGTCGGCTTAATTTCTTTCCAGACGTTTTCATGCAGTATTTGAATGTTACGGCGGGACTGTATGGCTCGGTTCAGTTTGACTGTACGGGCAAGCATACACGGGGTGTGTACAGGTTCTATGGCGGCGACCGTCTCCGCATCCGTTTCAGTCAGCGCCACATACAAGCGCATGAATCGTCTGAGGCTGTTATCTCCGGATTCAATCGAATAACGGCTTTTCCGGGAGTGAATATTCACGCCTATCTTCCGCAGGTCCCCGATGTCACGGTGTATCCGCGTTTCGTCGACAATGAAATGCACCGCGAGGTCATATTTGGTGTAATAATTGTTACGCTCGGCAATCATCGCGGTTATCTCGATTTGACGCTTTAAATCGCTTATTCTGACTTTGGAAAGCATAATAATCTCCTTTTTTGGTTAATCGATCACGGAGTTAACTAAGATCATTATGCCCGTCTCATAAGACTTGTTGCTTCCTTTGTGTTAGTGATGGTTTCATTGTTTATCCTTAAAATATGGTTATTACAGGAAATTTATCGTTCAATTTTTGATTTAATTTTTTGTTTCGATATACGGGAACCGGATAATTTTATTCTTAAATTCAGCGTAACATTGGACATTCGCGCCGGATTCATTGGATTCGTTCAGGGGATGGCCTTCTATAGTTAATTGCAGAGATTGCCGAAAGGCATATCGGTACAAAAACCCGGATAGGGGGCCGAGAAACAGAACCCGGTCATTGTTGTTCAGCCGGTATTCGTTTACCCGAATCCGGATGATACGCATCTGTTCCTGAAACGGTTTATGGGTAATATCTTCCGGCAAAAGGATTGTCCGCCGGGCGTCACCTCCGAACATCGCGTAGGCGCAAATCGAAAAAGGCCTTTGTGCTGCGCTAAGGGCGAATAAATGAGGCTTGAAATTTTCCCGTTCGCGTTGTTCCTTGCTTTGACGAATTTCTAACCGTTCTCGTTTCTTCATCAAACGGGTTTCCTGAACGGCGGCACGAGCGTGGTTCGGGTCAATACCCAATTCAGTGATAATCTTGTTCAGGAGGAATTCGTTGACATTTCCCTCCTCAAGACAACTGTTAAGCCTTCGAATGCCGCGGTTAATGTTCGTATAACCGAGTTTTTTTACGAGTGCCGGTAAGCGCAGGTGATTAGCTTTAAGAGAATCGGTGATTAATTTAGAAATTGGATACACGACAGCCCCTTCTTTTTTTTATAAAAGTACACACATGCCTTTACAGTGTAATAGGCAGCTTGATCCGAGATGTTTGGGTGAGGTTTGCGGATTGTTTCCGCTGAGTAGTCGAAAGTGACTGTCTGTCTCACCGCTTAGCTGTTTGTTTCAGGTCGCCGCAAACTGTGGTAAAATCGCGACCGTTACACAAGTAACGCTTAAAATGTACGAAAAAAAAAGATTAAAGTCAAGCTGAAAAATAACAATTTTCAGGAGTTTTGTCTGTAAAACACCGTCGGATAAGGATTAACAAGCACTTACCGTTTTGCTGAATAGTTTTTCGCTAAAAAGGCCTCTATAGAAAGGAATCCGCTTTAATCAAAAAGATTTTTTTATTGAATAAAACTCTTTCCGGGAATATTTATTTTGTTCATGAATAGCTTATCCGCAAAACCGTGAATCATTTCTTTTTCGTATAGCCGGCTAAGCCATTTTTCAGGGATTCTGGAAATCCCGTAACACGCTCCGGCCAGCTGTCCGTAAACCGCGCCGGTCGTATCGGCGTCATCGCCCAGGTTAATTACTTTCAGCAGGCCTTCCTCAAAGCTATCTGTCCTGTGAAATGCCCACAGCGAGGCCTCCAGGGTTTTTACGACATAACCTGATCCTTCGATTTCCGGTGGTTCCTTGATCTTGAATGAGCCGCGGGCTACGTGCAGGATGCTCCCGCATAGATCATCAACCTGCCATGGCTTCCTGGATGGGTGGTAACACTCCGAAAGAATTTCGTCTTTAGTTGCGCCCTTCAGAGCACCGATTATAAGCCCTGAAAAGTACCGGCAGGCGTCCAAGGCCTCAATATTAGCGTGCGTTGTCCGAGAACTTTCCGCGCTGTAATGAATTGCCTGAAACGGATCGTTAGCGAAAAACAGCGGCACAGGGGCCAATCTCATCAAAGATCCGTTCCCGGCTGTATCACCTCGATCAGAACCGCTGTAAGGATTCCGCGTCCTTTCAAATAGTAAGAGAGCGGCCCTTGTTGTATTCCCAATATCAAAACAATTACCTGTACTGCTCATGTAACCGTTTCGGAACCATTTCAGATAGCGGTCCATCTGATCGGCTGCGTTAAACCCTTTACATTCGATAAGGCTTTCGGCTAAACACAGCGCCATGGACGTGTCATCTGTCCAGTAACCCGGTTCAAGACCAAACGCTCCTCCGGCAGTCATATCCGTAACCGGCTCAAAAGTACCTGGCGACATGAATTCAATTGGCGCCCCTAAAGCATCGCCAACAGCCAGTCCTAGCAGAGAGCCTCTGTATCGGTCAATTAACGGTATGTTTAATGTCATAGTGCAAATAAATTATTTTTGTTTTGTGCTTACGGGTTGTCTCACTTTTGATCTGCTCTGAAGTACCTGAAGGGTGTCATTTCGATCCGCCTCTGGCGGAGAGAAATCTTGTATTAAAAAAATCATACTGTTCGGGTTTGCATATATGAGTGTTTTAGTGAATTGTGAATTAACCCGTTATTCACATTTTGTTTTCATCCGTGCAAATCCGTTTAATCCGTGTCTTCCGTGTTCTATAGATTTACTCCGTACCGCCGGTTTTCCTGCGAGGTCTGCCCGGTGATTCCGATAACACAGGCCGTCCGAAGGGGTCGTCCGGGTCTCGTACTAAATAGTTTTCGATAAATTCATTAAGCGAGCTTTCCTCGATTTCAGCTCGGATGATAACGGCTAATTCTTCCAGGTCGACAGGAATGTCATTATTTTCCGGTTTCATGATTTCCTGATGTCTTATCGGGTGTGAGGATGTTAATGATTCAGAAAGCGGTTCGAAATCAGTGACTTATTTATGAAGTTCTTCGTATTTTTTGCTCCTGGTTGATTCAATATGAATGATAATATACATGGTAAATCGAATTAAAAAAGTTCATTTTTTGAACAATTTATTTTTCTATTCCTTCATTCAAGTTTCATCGAAGGCAGTTCGCGTTTTTCGAAAAATTATAATACTCATCAACTTAGTTTATTTCGCATATCGGATCGGATCATTTTTTGATCAAATACCGTGTTCTGTCGCATCTACGGTCATTTCAGGTTATTCAGTAGTCCAACGAACTCTTGATTTCAAATTATCGCGATCGGGTAGCCGCAGCCTAGAGGTTGCGCTCTTTGTCCTGAGAATTTCATTATTATCCTTCATTTTCGTGTTTTAGAGCCTTTATGGCGAATAGGGTTTAAATTAGATCAAATAATGATCATTTTTGTACGGATTATTTTCGTATCATACCGTGTAAATAAACAAGGAGCCATTATGCCAAAATTAATACGTTCAAATTCCCAGAAAGACTATGAAAATAATCTTAAAGACGGCACCTGTTGCGGCGAAGACAGGGAAGTGGATTATATAAAACATACCGCCTTAGGCGGAAAGAATAGCGTTTTTCCGTTGTTTCAGGGTGAAGTGATAGACTTCGAATATGAATTTCTGAAATCGTATTTGTTTATTCTTGATTCAGGGAGGTTGCAGGATAAGAGGCTAAAAATCAAAAATTTCTCGGCGATGGGCACGATTTCTCATCCGGTTATCATACCTCCGCTTGTAACTAGCGCTGACGAAAGCGGTAAAGTGCTTATTGACAATGATATTATTTATGCCCTGGTCAATTTTGACGGGAGCGATTACCAGGTAACGGTGTTTCTCAAATTAATGCTCAATTACGGTCATGAGTCGACAAAACATTTCATCTCTGTGCTCGGAATACAGCCGGATTCGTTTAAGACGAAAGAGTTGTCCGATTATTTGCGCGCTGAATCCGTCCGTCATTCGTATTACAAAAACAAAGTGCTTTCCATGAGTGTTGACGAGCAAAGGCTTGATATACAGGAATTGAGTACCGATGAGTTTGCCGGTGAAGGACTGGAACAAATCTATGTTCCCGACGCTGTCAAGAATGAACTCCAAAGGTTTTGTTCCTGTGTGGAACACTACAACAGGCACCGGTTGGGTCTTCGGTTTCTGTTGTGCGGTGAGCCGGGCACCGGAAAAACCAAGTCCGTCCGTGCGATTATCAATGCCTGTTTGGGAAAAGCGACCGTCTTATATATTCAGGGGGAAATCATATTTAAGAAATTATTCAAATTTGCCGAATTACTGCAGCCGTGCATTATTTGTTTAGATGACTTTGACCTGATTGTCGGCTCCAGGGATAATCGTTTTTCCCCGCGTTCTCTCGGCGCTTTCCTGCAGGAATTGGACGGATTCAGAAAAAATGATATTTTCATCCTGGCCACGACAAACGATAAGGAACTTATTGACAAAGCGGCGTCCCGGCCCGGAAGATTTGATTTGGTCATTGATTTCAGCCGTCTGGATAAAAATAATTATTTCGACCTGATTCAGACCAATTGCATTGATGAGCGGGTGCTTTCCGTATTTGATGATAAATTTATGAATGAGTTGAGGAAAAAGCGGGTTACCGGGGCCTTTATTACCAATCTGATTAAACAGCTTGAAATAAAAAATCAAATAAATCCGGATGAAGACCTGCAAACCTACGCGAATAACCTGATTGAATTATCGTATCAGGGCTTCTATAAAAAGAAGCAAGAAAAGGAAATGTCCTTCGGGTTTAACGGTCATGACGATTAGAAAGGGTTGGCGTATGCAAGAGCCGAAAACGGTCATGGAGATATTCGGTAATCGTTGGGTCGATGGAAAAGGCGTTATACACCAGCCTGAATCAGTAAAAACCGGGTTTACAGTCATAGATGAAGTGATCCATAGCTATATGCCGGCTGACCTGACGGTAATAATCGGTCATGTTTCGATGGGCAGGACAGCCTTTCTTCTGACTACTTTATATCAAACGGCTCTGATGGGATTGCCGGTTGTGTATTGCACCGTTCAAAACCGACAGTATTACGTTGGACGGCGTTTAATGTCGTTTGCCATCGATTATGACGTCAGAATGCAGACTGAATTGAATATCAAGACGAAATGTTCCGCCGTTAAAAATAAAATCAATTCGCTGAAAACATTTCCGGCCTATGTCATCGATGAGTCGGCTAAGGCGTTTACCATTGACGCGATGATTGATCGCGTATCCGATTTGATGAAAGAAGTGACTATAAAACTCATCCTGATAGACGATCCGCATTTAATGGAAGGGAAGGAAAGGGATATACTCATCCGGTTAAAGCATTTCGCGATTGATCGGCAAATACCAGTTGTGGTCAGCATCCAGGCGCCGGATGTATTGCCGGTTACTCCGCGCAAAGTCATGTCTTATCTTGATGAGGTCATTGTCTATGTCGATAACATCATTACTATAAACCGGCTTGAATATCCTAAGAAAGAGCAGAAGCAGCATTTGAATATGTGTCCATTGTATATAATTGATGTTAAAAAAAATCATGTTGAAAACGTGAGATTGGATTTTGATAAACGCTTGGGTAAGTTCATCCAAACTGAGTAAATCGCTATTGAAATTCATAGAAAAATTGCTGATCTTTTTACAAGCATATCTTAAAAAGGCAGACAATCCTATGAATGCCAGAATTATTGACGAATGCAATCAGATAGAGATGGCCGCGGTGATTATGGAAAAACCGGGTCATTATACTGAAAATGATCTGGCAGATTACTTCAAAATCAGCTATATGAAGATCAGGAGGTATAAAGGGCGGCTTAAAGCGCGGGGAATAGACGTCTATTCAAGGAAGAATCATTACTATGTGGATCTGAAACTATCCGACATGAATCAGATGCTGATCACCTACATGGCGTTCGGGACGAATGAGGTGATTCGCAACCTGAAATTGATTCATGAGCGCTTCAAAGAAAAGACCCTGGTTTTATTTGTTAAGATAACCAAAGCCATTCGCGATCATAAGGTAATCGAGATTGCCTACGAAACGGAGGGGAAAGGAATCACCTGGCGGGAAGTATCGCCGATATCCTTTCACAACGCCGGAAAGACTTTTTATTTAATCGCGATCCATTACAGAGTAACCAAGTTTTTCACTTTAGAGCATATCCACGACGTTAAATTCACCAATCGCAAGTCAGATATCGTAAATCCTCCCTCTGTAATGGATCTGTTCAAGAACACCTGGGGCACATTTACCGGTGGCGAAGAGGTCAATATCCGTCTGCTTTTCGAGGACAGCTATTACAAATATCTCTCAGAACGTTTCTGGATTGAGAATCAGCAAGTCGTTAAAACTGAGGACGGTGTTGAACTCCGCCTGAAAATGAAACTCTCCTATGAATTCATCTCGTGGGTGATGGGCTGGGGGAAGAATGTGAAAATACTGGAACCGGAGGAGTTGAAAAAGGAAGTGGTGATGCGGGCAAGGGAGATTGTGAATAATTATTGATATAAAAGGAAAAAAAGCTTTCACCTGAAAATCCGTTTAAATAATGTTATGAAATTCAATTCATTAAAAATGCCGGCCTTTTTAAATCAAATGCCAGCTTCAATCACAGGACAGAAAATTTATAATCACCTTGCGAAAATGGGATTTAATTTTTAACTTGAAAGAAACATATTCAAATAAATATTGGTCGCAAATAATTCCAATAATTGCGACAAGAAAATGATATAATTACTGTGTTAACAATTGAAAATAAAATACTTATAAAAATAAAAAAAGCCGGGAGAGGTACGCTCTTTTTTACCGATAGTTTCATAAATATCGGGAATCAGAAAGCGGTCAGCAAAGCATTGCAGCGGTTGGTAAAGTCAGGAGAAATTGTTCGTGTTGCGCGGGGAATATACATCAGGCCCGAAAAAGATCCGGTTTTGGGATATATTTATCCGGGTATCGAAAAAATCGCCGGGACCATCGCGAAGAAAGACAAAGCGAGAATTATCCCGACGGGTTCCTATGCGTTGAATAAGCTGGGTCTTTCATCCCAGGTGCCGATGAATGTGGTTTTTCTTACGGATGGTTCTGCGCGGAAAATCCGTCTCGGAAAAAAAATGATCACATTCAAAAAAGTCAGTCCGAAACATGTGTCCGCGGTAGGGCCGGTCAGCCGTCTGGTCATTCAGGCGTTGCGCGAAACAGGGAAATCAAAAATGACCGACGAGGAAATCCGGCACATACAGGAATTATTGAAAAAAGAGAATCCGAATTATTTACGCCATGATTTGCGTACAGCTCCGGAATGGATTCGCAGGATCATGCGTCAATCCCTTTTGGATCAGCCGAATGGATAAACCGTTTTTAAAGGAATGGTTTGGATTATCCGATTCCGTACGGCGAAATATCTTTCAGGAAACAGCCGGTCAGGTCGGGCTTCCGGTCAGCGCGGTCGAGAAAGACTGGTGGGTGGTTCGTACTTTGGAAATGATTTTCT
>JBBIRG010000044.1:0-3468 GCA_037441945.1 Bacteroidota bacterium
GCAGCGTACGGACATTTCGGACGTCCGGAATTCAGCTGGGAAAAAACGGATCTGGTGGATGTCCTGAAAAAAGGAATCAGTTAAGCAAAACATAACTGACAAAAAAGGGCTGATCTGAAATCAGCCCTTTTTTAGTGTTATAACGCAACTTTTTCAGCTAAAGCGCGCTTAATGATATGTCTTATAATAGTTTAAGGGCTGTTTTCTATTTCAGTATTTGGCTACAATTCAATGTTTAATAGCTGCAATATCCGTTTTTGTTCGTCATCGGGCGTAGTGATGACCTTATAAGAACAATCGCCTTGCTTGACCGTCTCCCGCCGAATACTCTTCAGTCGTTCGATGACGAGTTCAAAAGTCCACCGACGCTTGGCGCCCTTGCCATCTTGCTTAAAAAGTTCGGCCAGACGCTGTTTCATGTGCCACTGGAGATAATAAGCCAGCATGCAAATGAACACATGCGCGCGTATCCGATCATCGATGCGGTGATAGACCGGCCTGATTTCCAATTGCGCAGTCTTCAGCATCCGAAACGCCTCTTCGACCAAACGCAGTTTTTTATACGAGGCGACCACCTCTTCCTTTTTCATCGCCGCTTGCGGAACCGTCGTCATAATCACATAACAGCCGTCGAGCAACGCCTCAGCGTCTATCTTCGACTGATCCAGCGACCAGACTAATTGACCGTTGGTAATCGTCCAATGGACAAACTTTCCCATTTTCGTTTGCGTCAGAACTTTGCCCACGCGCGCGGCTATCCGCTCGGGCGTTCCCTTTCCCTTGGCAATCTTATCCAACATCTGCGAGGTCTTATCTAATAACGATTGGCGGGTTTTATGCTCTTTTTGCGTCATCGAAGGATTAAGACATAAACAATATCGTTTGGAGGAATCCTCCGGATCGAAGACCTCGACAATCTCGCGCTCGTCAAATAAATCAATCTGGATCGTTTTCTTGCTCAAGAGTTCCACAATCTGCCGGTGCGTCAGGGCGGAGATCAGCCGCAGCCCTTCCCGGTCTTTGATCGTATCAAAATTGGACTGTGTAATCATACCGCGATCACCGACAAAAATGATGTTCCGGACTCCATAGGCGCCTTGCACTTCGGCGATCTTATCGGGTACGGTCTTGGCGTCCGGCGTATTTCCGGCAAACACTTCCACGCCGAGTGGACAGCCTTCGGCGTTACACAACAATCCAATAACCATCTGCTCATATCCGCGCTTCTGATCGCGATTATACCCATACGCAACAATCTCGCTGTCGGCGTAGGCGCCTTCCACATAACTGCTGGTAATGTCATAGAGCGCCAGCGCGCCATCGGCCAGATGTTTTTTGACTAACGTTTTTTGAATCGACGGCTGCCGCTCCAGCAAGCGGTCCATGACTTCATAACAATTTTCCACGACCTGGACGGAATCCTCCAGGCCCGCCAATTCCCATAATACGGAGTCTTGGGTTAGGCGTGTTAACGCTAATTTACTGCCCGCATAAATGAGTCGTCCGACAATCATCGCTAAAGCGTCCTGCACCCATTGCTCGGATACGCGGGAGTAAATGGTTTTGTCCAATTGGATCGCTCGGGCTAATTTAAACCCGGCCGCGGATGCCCCGTATTCTTTGGATTGCAGAATTTCGGCTTTCCCAGTGGTCAGCGTTTCGCCGCGGAGGACGGCTTGAATGATTTTGAGTTCGGCAAAGGATTTACCGGAAATCGAGCCGTGTTGTTTATGTTTGACTTTTCCGTTTTGCCGGTAGGAGGTTCGGATGATTCCGATCGGTCCTTTTTTTCTATTTTGTATTTCCAGGTACATAGGGTTGTTTAGCTTTTGGAGTTACATGTTGGCTACAACATAATATATAATAATATTAATGTCAAATAAACAATTAAACATCTCTGGCTACATCTGAAATCAAAAATCGTCACTTTCTCTTGTCTGTCGCGCTTTTACGCTAAAAAGGGTGAAAAAGTTGCGTATAAAATATACCCCTCAAATTAAGTAAATGCAAGTAAAGATTTTCTTCTTAAACAGTTAAAAAAGAAAAATCAAAGGAGAAAAAACGATTGATAGAATATAAACCCGTGGATTTTAATATTCGCCCTTATTCCGGTGCGCCTTTTTCAGCGACCGGTCGGCATCGCGTTTGGCGATGGCCTCGCGTTTGTCGTACTGCTTCTTTCCGCGGGCGACGGCCAGCGTGACTTTGACCGTATTTTTTTCATTGAAATAAACCGACAGCGGAATCAGCGCCATGCCTTTTTCTTCCACCTGACGGGTGAGTTTCCGGATCTGCGATTTATGGAGCAACAGTTTCTTTTTCCGGTATTCGTCGTGATTATTGATATTCGCCTGCTTATATTCCGGCACATGCGCGTGAAATAACCAGACCTCGCCGTTCTCGATCCGGGCGTGACTGTCCTGGATGTTCAGTTTTCCTTCGCGCATGCTTTTGACTTCGCTGCCGAGCAAGACAATTCCCGTTTCGATGGTCGAAACGATTTCATATTCGTGCCGCGCTTTGCGGTTGGAGGCGATAATTTTTTGTATAGGCGTTGGTTCCGGCATGTTTTCTTTAAATGACCATGGCCACAAAGGCACAAGGTCACGAAGTTTTTTAGTGAATTCTATTAAGAAAATCCGTTATGAATAAATTTACTAACTTGTTGAATTTAAACAAATTATTTCTTTGTGTCTTAGTATCTTCGTGGCTATTTTAAAACATTATAACTTTCAAACCGTTAAAACGGTTCATTTACTTTAGATAATCTATCATTGCCCATGATTTAAATCATGGGCAATGATATTCAGTCGTATTTGTAAACCGATTCATCGGATTGGTTTTCTATCGGGTGTTTTTAAGTGCGAAAATTTGAATTCCTTTGTGCCTTGGTACCTTCGTAGCGTTGTTTTACAGCCGCTCCCGGATGGAATGCTGTTCCTGCTTATGAAAATGATGCGTGATCAGTTCGCCGATCAGTCCGGTGGAGATGATCTGGATGCCCGCGAGAACTAGCAGGACGCCTAGAAACAGCAGCGGCCGGTTCCCGAGCGGAACGCCGAGAAACCAGTTGACGGATAAATACAGATTAATGCCAAGACCGACCGCCAGGACCAGAAACCCGACTGAACCGAACAAATGCAAAGGCCGTTTAATATACCGCGACAGGAACATGACTGTAACCAGGTCGAGAAATCCTTTCAGAAACCGGGAAAGCCCGAATTTGCTGTAGCCGTATTTACGGGCGTGGTGTTTTACGGCTATTTCGGTAATTCTTACATATCCCTCGCGTTTCGCTAACACCGGAACATAACGGTGGAGTTCTCCGTAGATCCGCACATCTTCCACAACTTCACGGCGGTAAGCTTTCAGACCGCAGTTAAAATCATGCAGTTTGATGCCGCTCATGACTTTGGTGACCCAGTTGAAAAAACGTGAGGGAATGGTTTTAGAAATCGGGTCATGCCG
>JBBIRG010000044.1:3504-10476 GCA_037441945.1 Bacteroidota bacterium
CTTCGAGCTTTGTAATCAGGTTCGGCAGTTCGTCGGGATCGTCCTGAAGGTCGGCGTCCATTGTGATGACATACTGTCCGCGGACGATTTTGAAAGCCTCGGACAGCGCCGCCGATTTGCCGAAATTTTTCCTGAACCGGATCGCCCGGATCATCGGATATTTTTCTTTCAGCGCGCGTATGATGTCGAATGATTTATCCGTGCTGCCGTCATCCACAAAAATAATTTCAAAGCTTCTGCCGAACCGCGTTAGGTTCGCGTGCACGCGCTCGGTTAACTCCTGAAGGGATTCTTCCTCATTCAATAAAGTGGCGACAACCGAAATGCCGATCCGTTCGCTGTTTTGTTGTTCAGTCATGTTTTTTTCATTTTATGAAGGTAATGCATTTGTTATTTCATGTCCGGATATTCCGGTACATTTTATTTATAGCTGGTTTCCTTCTGTAAATCCACGGCTTATTTGATTTGCGATTCGTCTATTACATTAATGTTTTTCGGATACCGAACGTGAAACAGCTTGCTTGGAAATTTTTTATTCATGATCCGATCCTCGAAAAAGACCGACAGAAGGTCTTTTTCTTTAGGACGGAGCACGCGTACATACTTCGGAATCATCATGGATCCGTATTTTTCAAAACGCGAGAATTCCTTGAGTATTTCAACATCGCCTTCGGCCCCGTAATGTTCGATCCGGACGACGGCATACTGCAGAAAAGGATCGATCCATACTTTTTTGTATCCGCCCTCCTCCGATATTTTCAGAACATACAAGCAGCTGTCCGTTTCGTAGGAAAGGACATTCTTTTCGTCATCTGCGGTCAGGAAAACAAGTCCGGTCAACACGTCGCGCAATTCATTATAAGTTACCCGGTAATCAAACGCTTTCTGGATCGCGCCGGGCGTCGTTGGCCCTTTCACGACATATTTGTTGATGATATTGTAAACGACAAACGTATTTTTGTTGATGGATGCAATCAGTCCGTCGATGCCGAGAAAACCTTCGATTTTGATGTAGATCGAATCGGGATAACGCATAGCGATCTGTCCTTTAACCTGATTGGCCGATTTCGGCGACTCCAGATTCAGTGTGGTTATCGCTTTCAAGTACTTGATTTTATCCGCATGCTGTCGGTTTTTTTTCAACAATTCCGTCAGCGGCATATCGTAGGTTTTTACGGGTTTGCGTTCGGTCAGCGTTTCCGCGGTTCCGCAGGCGGTCAGGAGAATCGCTATGCAAAAAGCAATCCGCATCAGTTCCTTATTCGTCATTACGCCGGTCTTTCCTCAGGGTTTCTATTTTTTGTTTAATCGCTTCGTTGCTGCCGTTCTGCGCGTGGGCGCGCTCATAATAATAAAGCGCTTTCCCGGGATTGTTGAGTTTTTCATGGGCTTCGCCCATATGCAGAGTGACTTCCCAGCTTGTCGAATCGATCTCGTAAGATTTCCGTATATAATACAGAGCCTGCTCGTACTGGCCCAGGCGATACAAAACCCAGCCGTACGTGTCGAGATAATGGGAATTATCCGGCGAGCGGGTCATAACGCGTTTGATCATTTTCAGCGCTTTTTCAAGCTGAACGCCCCGTTCGGCCAGGCTGTAACTGTAGTTGTTCAGGATCATATCGTTTTCCGGTTCAATCCGGAGCGCTTTTTCAAAATACATGTCCGAACGTTCGAACTCCTTCTTATCCTGCAGGATGGCAGCAAGCAGCGTCAGAGAAAGGACGTCGCGTTCGTTTAATTGCGCGGCCTTTTCAAAAAAAGGTACGGATTCGGATGCGCGTTTTAACTGGTAAAGCGCGAATCCGATACCGCGCTGGACGTCATGCTGGTTACGGGACTCATTTTCGATAATCCGATAATGTCGAAGTGATTTCTCGTAATCGCCCAGCTGCAGGGCAAGGCTGGCGATGCGGTGATGGACCAGCCGGTCGTCCGGTTTCAACGACAGAATTTCCTCGAACACTTTCAGCGACTGCGCGTAATCCTGCTTGATGAGATAGGATGAGGCCAGCGCTTCCAGAATGTACAGGTTGTTCGGATCGTACTGCAGGGCTTTACGGTAAACGTCGATCGCGCGGCTATAGTCTTTCAGTTTCAGATAGAGCGCGCCAAGCTTGACGGACGCCATGATCTGGTCCTGGTGTTCCTTCAGGATAATTTCGTAATGCCGCGCCATCTCTTCCCATTTTCCCTGTAGTTCGTATAGCGCGATCAGCTTGTACCTTGTTACCAGGCGTCCCGGATCGATGACGGATGCGGATTCCCAGACTTCAATCGCGCGGATGTATTCACGTTTTTGGAGGTACACGTCGCCAAGGGTTTCCAGCATGTCGGCGTTCCGCGGGTTGCGTGTGATGAGCGACCGGAGAGCCGTCTCGGACTTGTCGAGTTCACCGATATCGGCGTAAGTAGCCGCGAGCGAAGCGTGAATCGTTTCGGAAGTCGTATCGAACCGCCGCGCCGCTTCGTAATAAATCGCCGCTTCCAGCGCATCGCCGGTCATTTCCGAAATGACGCCGTCGATAAAATAATGCAGCGCGCGCCGCTGATAACGGACGGAATCGCCCTGACCGGCAGACCGTACAGCGATTGAACGTGCGCCGGTTTTATTCGGCAAATTCAGTTCCCTCTGAACCGCGCACGAAAAAACCGCCTGAAACAATAAAATAATTGCAATGAATGCATACGGCCGCTGAATCAATTCGTATCCCTTTCGTTTCGGCGGAATATACCGGATTTAATAATTAATAACAAGTTTTTGTTAGCGCCGGTTAACGGCAGGAACGACGGACAGGCGTTAAATGACGGCGCCGGATCAGTTCCGGTGCAGGATCCAGCGGAACAGCTCCCGGAACGACGGTTTTTTGCCGTACATCAGAATGCCCGTGCGGTATATTTTCGCGGCCATCCAGACGGCGCCGGCAAAACCGGCAGCAAGCAATAAAACAGAAAGCGCGAGCTCCCACCAGGGAACGCCGAACGGTATGCGCCCCATCATCACGATCGGCGAAGTGAACGGGATCATCGAACACCAGAAGGCCAGCGGCCCGTGAGGATCGTTGATCGCGACATTCATTACGATAAAGGCGAAGATCACCGGTATCGTAACGGGAAGCGATAATGATTGAATATCGCCGGAATCATTTACCGCCGATGCGACGGCCGCATATAAAGCCGCGTACAGGAAATAGCCGCCGAGGAAAAACACGATGAACCCAAGAAGCAGTCCCGTAAAATCGACTTCACCGATATTTTTTAACGCCGTTAGCATTTGTTCGGATTCTTGAGAACTCATGGACGTCGTCGTGCCGGAAAACGATTCAGACGCCAGACCCGACGTAACGCCCAATGATACCGCGGCGATCAGCGCCCAGATCACCAATTGCGTCAGTCCGACCAAACCGATGCCCGTGATTTTCCCGAAAAGCAGCTCGGTCGGACGCACGGAAGACACCAGTACTTCCATGATCCGGTTTGATTTTTCTTCCACCACGCCGTTCATGACCATGACCCCGTAAATCAGGATCGCAATATACATGACCATGCCCATGATATAGGCGACGCCGTAGGCAATGAACTTGGAATCCGATCGCTCACCCGACTCCGTCATCATGATCGTTTCGATCGGGGCGGACGATTTCAGCTTTTTAAACAGGTCTTCGGACAATCCGGACTTCAGCAGTTTATGATTTTCCAGAATGCGATCAATTTCTCTCTGGAGGATTTTCTGGCTCTGAAGACTGAGGCTTTTCATGGAATAATACTGAATTCCCTTCACGCGGTCGAGGTCAACAGGCGGAATGTAGAGAATTCCTTCAACGGCGCCTTCGCCAGTCAACATCCCGGCTTTAGCGCTGTCGAGCGAGTCATCGATGAATACAAACGACAGATCGTCAGTTGATTTCAGCTGATGGACGAACAACCCGCTCCGGTCGATCACACCAATGACCGGGACGAGCGACGACGAGGCAATCAGCATAACAATCACCGGAATCAGCAAAAACCCCAGCGGAACGGCAATCGTAGCGAAAATGAACGATTTTTTCTTTACGCGGGTGAGATATTCTCTCTGAATGATGAGGACGAGTTTGCGCATATTCTATTTCTGTATATTATTTCTGATTGTGATTTCGAACATGTTCGATGAAAATATCGTTCAGCGAAGGCAATACTTCGGTGAACGAATGAATTTCCAAATTACCCGTCAGGAAATTCAGCAATTCGTTTGGCCGGCGGTCTCCCCGGATCGTTGCCGTCATTTCTTCGTCGGAATGTAACTCAATTTGAAAGTCGGAATGCTGAGTACAATTCGCGGGATTTCCTTCGTACAGGACGCGATACTGGTTCTTTTTGTACCGTTGTTTAAGCGTTTTGACGTCCCCGTTCAGAATCAACTGACCCTGATTGACAAGCGCGATGAACTGGCAGATTTCCTCAACCTGTTCCATGCGGTGCGTGGAAAAAATGACGGTGGCGCCGTCCTTGTTGAGATTCCGGATCTCCTGCTTGATAAGCTGTGAATTGATCGGGTCGAGTCCTGAGAACGGCTCGTCGAAGATCAGCATGGACGGCCTGTGTACGACGGTTGCGATGAACTGCGCGATTTGTTGCATGCCTTTGGAAAGCTCGTCGATTTTTTTATTCCACCAGTGCCGAATATCAAACCGCTGAATCCATTCGTCGAGCCGGTCGCGCGCAGTTTTCCGGTCGAGTCCCCGCAGTTGCGCCAGGTACATCAGATGTTCCCCGAATTTCATTTTTTTGTACAACCCTCGTTCCTCGGGCATGTACCCGATGTTCATGGCGTGTAGGCTGTTCAGAGGCTCGCCCTCAAAAAAAATCTCGCCTTCGTCCGCGGCGGTAATGCGCGTGAGGATGCGGATCAGCGAGGTTTTGCCCGCGCCGTTCGGCCCGAGAAGCCCGAATATCAAGCCGCGCGGAATATCCAGATCTACGGCATTGACCGCAGTTGTGCCGTTGTACCGTTTAGTAACCCGGCGGATTTCGATCAGGGATTTGTTCATTGGTTTTTAAATACGCTGTGAATGTTGAATTGTTTCATATAATCGGGTTATTTCATCGGCAAATCCGTCCCATGAAAACAAGCCTCTTCGTTTTTTGATTTCGGCGGAAAAGACGGGCAACAGGTTTTCAGTAAAATACCGCTTAACGGCTTCAGTAACGGCCCGCGGCGTAACTTCGGGGATAATCAATCCCGTGGCTCCATGCTCGATCATTTCGGATAATCCCCCGACATTCGTCGCGATCACCGGCAAATGATAATGAAAAGCGATTTGCGTGATCCCGCTTTGCGTGGCCGATTTATAAGGCAAAACGCAGACGTCCGCGGCGGAAAAAAAAACCGGAACCTCGGGATCCCCTATATAACGGGTAAAACAGGTAATCCGGTTTCCAAGCTGATGCCGGTCAATCTGTTTCCGGTACGGCTCAAAAGACCCGTAGACTTCTCCGGCGATAACCAGATGAATGTCTTCAGGCAATTCTTTCATCGCTTCGATCAGAACGTCTAATCCCTTATAGCCGCGAATGAATCCGAAAAATAAAATTATTTTTTTGTCTTCCGGCAGGCGCAGATGACGGAGCGCAGAAGTTTTTTCTGCGGCCGCCCCGTAATGATCGTACAACGGATGCGGCTTCAGACGGTAAAGGGCGTCTTGTTTCAGCGACAGCAGGTCTTTCTCGACCGTTTTGCTCATCGCGACGAAAGCGTGATTGCGTTTCAGGAAATAGCGTATCAGCGCCATGTCGCCCGGGCGTTTTTCGTGGGGAATGACGTTATCGAGAACCGTGATGACCGCCGTTCCATTTTTTTTAAGCTTTCCAGCCACATAACCTAATGACGGCGCGAAAAACGGCATCCAGAATTTCATGACTAACAGATCGGGTTTCCAGGAACGGATGCGGCGGGCTGTGCGGCCGTAGGTCAACGGATTTACCGTGTCCAGCAACTGTTCCGCGGGAACCGGATCGGCCTTATCGTTTTCTGTTACCCGCTGCGTCTGTCCCGGAAAAAGAATCGAGGGGTATTGCCGCGTAAATGTATAGGCATGAACCTCATGACCTTTCTGAATCATAGCGCGATACAACGAGGCATTGAACTGGGCGATTCCGCCGCGAAACGGGTAAAATGTCGAAAGGTAGGCGATTTTCATGGTTTCTTATTAATCAAAGATATTATCGCAGCGTAAACGGCATCGACGGACAAATCCTTCATACAGTGCCGTTCCCGTTTACAGGTATTGCCGAAATAACAGTCGCAGCCGGATGAGGGCTCCACGATAACGCCGTTGCCGTAAAGCTCAAACTCATGCCGGTTAAAAATATTGTTGAACAGCGCCAGCGGAACGCCAGCCCCGATCGCTATATGCATCATCATCGAAACGGCGGTCACGATGACATGGCACTGCGCGGACAATGACATGAACTGCTGCAGCGTAAACGTTCCCGGATAATGCGCGCCCGTAACCGACGCGTATTTTTTATTCTGCGCGTCTTCCTGGGGTCCGCCGAGCAGAAGGGGAAAATAACCGTTTTTCTTAAGCCGCTTGATAAGGTCAACCCAGTATTCCTCGGGCCATAAGCGCGTCAGCCAGCGCTCACCGCAGCCGGTATTGAGGCCGACAATGCGTTTCTTTCCCGCCAGCCTCTTAATCGGTTCCCACATCGGCTCGTATTGGGCGTCTATCGGCAAAATGTAGGGCTCGCCCTGAAAATCGAAACCGCAGATCTCAAAAATTTCCTTAAGATAATTTTTTGTGTTGGCCGCTGAAATCTGATCGAACATGCCGGTAATGAATTTATGCTGGGCGTGGTGATTCACGGCGGCAATATGTCCTTCGTGCATGATGAACCCAAGCTTTTCCTTCGCCGGTATATCCGCGCACAGGGAACACGCCTCGATATCCTTATCTAGGTTGATCACGATATCGTATCGCTGATGCTGAACGG
>JBBIRG010000045.1:0-3840 GCA_037441945.1 Bacteroidota bacterium
TCTTAACCCCAAACGAAGTTTTCAACAGTGTTGCACTTAACGCTTGAATTCGGGGATCACTGTTGTTTTTATATTTTGAATTGTTGGTAAATTTTAATACCGTTAGAGCGGTAAGGATTGCTAAATTTTAAAGATTTGACTTTGTTGAAAAAAGATGAATGAAAAAAGAGTTATTATCCATGTCGAACACAGAAAAAAAAGCGCTTGAGTTATTCCGGGCAGGCCATAACTGTGCGCAGGCTGTGGTTGCCGCCTTCGCGGATGTCCATGATTATGATGAGAATCTCGCGCTGGGACTGTCCTGCGGATTCGGCGCGGGGATGGGACGCATGCAGGAAATCTGCGGGGCAGTAACCGGTGCGTTCATGGTGATCGGGCTGAACAGCTACCGGAAATTCACACATCCCGTCGACCGTAAGGAACACGCCTATCCTCTAATCCGCGAATTCAACAGACGATTCTTTGAATTGCATATGACCGCTAACTGCGGAGAATTGCTGAACTGCAACCTGATGACCGATGAAGGCCGGCAGTACGTGAAAGATCATCATTTGCATGAAACCGTATGTGAGAAGTGCATTAAGAATTCTGTCCGGATACTCGAAAAAATGTTATGTCCGGATCCAATTTCGCCAAGATTGCTATAAATAAAAACAGATAGATAATACGGATTAGCATTTTATTATACAGAGTTACGTTCATGGAAAAAATCAAATATTTTATTGCTTTGGTGATTTTATGTTTTTCATCACTGTGTGTATTGACGGGCTGCTGCAGCCAGTCAAATAAAATCAGGAAAAGCGCGTCCGATTCGAAGCGTTCCGCAACAATGCCCGTTGTTATGGAAAAAAGCAAACCATACGGCCGTGTCATCATTGCCGGCCAGCCGAATGAGACGGAAATCAATGGCCTCACGGCGTTGGGAATTACTTTTGTCATCAATGTCCGGGGATATGATGAGATGAATAACCGTTCCCTCGTTCACTTTGACGAAGATTCTCTGCTCCGCTCAGTCGGTATTCCTTATAAGCAGATGCCCGTCAGCGGAACAGCTTATCCTTACAGACCCGAGCTGATTGACACGCTGGCTCACATTCTCGAAACAACCGAAGGTATCGTTCTGTTGCATTGTACAATCGGAGGCCGCGCGGCCATGGTATATGCCGGCTATCAGGTGAAATATCTCAATGTTACTCCGCTGGACGCGATGCGCAATTTGGAATCATACGGGATGTGGCCGCTGTCAATGGAAAAACTGACAGGCATACCGATGCGGATTGATAAAGCGGATAAACAGGAGCAGGAAAATCAATCGATTTCTTATCCGGAAATCAAATAGCATTTTTGAATCGCTACTCATGTAAACGTTTCACAGGATTACCCGGATTATGATCAGGAAAATTCAATAAGGGTATTCGCCGTAATAAAAAAACTAAAAACCGATGAAAAAAATCCGATTAGATTTTTTTTCTTGTTTTGTAAATATATTACTATAGCTTTACACCGTGTGACTTACACCATTGTTTATGGACGATGAAAAGTACTGATCATCACGCCGGCGTTTTCCGGATTACGGAACGCTTCAAAAGAATGGCATCATGAATATTCATGCGACTCTGACTAAATGGGAAGACTATTTCAAATAAAGGGCGTATAGCCAATTTTATATTTTATATGAAATAAAAATTTGATTGAAAATTGAAAACGAACAGAATTTGATACGGCATGAATAATAACGCCAAGGCGACTTTCAGCGGAAACTTCGGAAAACAGAGAATCATCTTCATTACCGTCTGCGCCTTAGCGTTGCTGTTTTTCAGCGTTTTGATGTGGGGGATAAAAGAAGCCGAAATTGGATTTCTGATCTGGCATAATTCCGTATTCGAAAATCCGGCCGCGCTTGCATGGTGGAAATGGATCACGCGGTACGGGCTGAATATCATCTGTTTTACGGAAGGATTGATAATTTTTATTTCATTGAAATATGAGCGTCTCCGGGTATTGCAGCCGGCGTTATTCTGCGCTCTGGTTACATATGCTATCGGCTGGTTAGCCGGTGATGCGCTCAAAGAATGGATCGGCCGAGTCCGTCCGGCTGCCGAACTGGCGGGGCAGATTGCCAACACCTATGTTTCCGATTCGCCGTCGTATCCTTCGGGGCACGCCACTAAAGCGATGACGCTCGTTCTGCCGTATGTTTTTTTGGCGCCGAAGGCCGGTGCGGCAGGCCGGGTTATAAAAATATTTTTAATGATTGTCGCTCTCCTCGTCAGCTATTCCAGAATTACGCTCCAGTTGCATTATCCGAGCGACATAATCGCCGGAGCCGGCCTGGCCTGCGCGCTGACACTCGTTGCCCTGCCGCCGGTTCGAATGATGATTTCAAAATGGACGCCCGGATTCAATGCCAATAAATATTTTTATATGTATATCGGTTCGGTGTTTCTTTTTTTAGCGGTGATATTTCTTTTCATTTAATCATATACGGACAAGACGGATTTTTTATTGATCAACTCAGCGAAGATTTCATGATGCTTAAGCGCTTTCAATTGTTAGTCCTAATTGCCTGTTTCATCAGTACGGACGGATGCCGATCAAAAAACGTGAACGAACAAACGGAAAGGAACATGATGCCGGTCGAAGTAACCCGTTTCAGGATTGTCATCAACAACTATTATTTTGGGTGGGTAAAACACACTACGTTTGTAACGCAGGACA
Organism: Bacteroidota bacterium; assembly: GCA_037441945.1. GTDB lineage: Bacteria > CLD3 > CLD3 > SB21 > JBBIRG01 > JBBIRG01. The sequence goes on from JBBIRG010000045.1 coordinate 2,719, forward strand.
GTCTTGAAACAACGCACGACGACCTGAACGGAAAAAAAACCAGGGACGTCCGTTTATTACAATCCGAAGAAACCGCGAAGATGAAGAAATTCCTTTCAGCTTTTCCATTAACGAACCTGAAAGAAAAATACATCAATGAAAAAATTAAAGACGGTTTCCAGATCGGATTTGATATTTCAGTCAATGACATGCATAAGCGGATTTACGTGTCGAATGAGTATCAGAATGATCTGGGCGAGTTAGTGAATGTAATAAGGCCGATGCTGAAAGACGATTACATCGGGTACCGGAAAGAATATTTCCGGCAGAAAAACTAATTTATATATTTGCTATTCCGGATTGATTAGGATTTCAAGATTTCCCGCTTTACAGTTTTTCCGCTTTTCAACTGTCAAACTTACCACTAAAACTCAGGACCTCCTGCGGATTCCAGTCCCATGGCTTTCGCGATGTCTTCTAATTTTTTGTCTTTCATCGCTTCCCGGAATTTATTATAGATGTCCGAAAAATTACCGATTCCGCTGTTACCGAAATAGGTGAATTCGCCTTCTTCTTTGACGTTCACGCCTTTTGCCTTCAGGTCGCTGAAAATTTCAGATCTCGTTTTCCTGAATTCATTTATCAGGTTTTTCCAGTTTTCATCGGTTTTGCGGAAAGCGTATAGAAAATCTTCGTTCGCAAGTATGGCTTTATACACGGCGGTTTCTTTTTGTTTCGCGTAGAGCATGTAATACAGCATATAACTTTTAAATTCCAGATACGCGTAATATGTTCCGTAATAATCCGCGAAGAAATCTTTCCAGCCGGATTCGGAATTTTGTTTATCCTTATAGTACGGATAAAGGTCCAGCGTGGTTTTCGTGCCGGCGTAATACGCGTTCAGTTCGTCGAGAAGCCCGTAGACGCCGTGCTGCTGAGATCCCATGATTTTTTCCGACGGATAAACGTAGGTTTCATATCTTCCGGTGATCAGGTTCTTTGGGAAGACTGAATGGATTTTATTCGTCGTGAAAATCTGGGAATGCTTCACGAGTTTCATTTCGCCGTTTCCGAGGTAGAACGCGGAATAGGTGCCGTCAACAGGCAGGCCGGCTGCTTTCAGGGCTTTGAGGTATAGTTTGC
>JBBIRG010000045.1:3902-10415 GCA_037441945.1 Bacteroidota bacterium
GTCTTTTTCCGTTTTGCCGGCGATCCATTTGGTGAAATCGTCGTCACCGCCCACGGATGCCCCGGCGTATGAAGTCGGCGCGGTCACGGTTTCGTCCAATATCGTGTAGCCGTCGGGGGAATAATCGGCGAGCAGTTTCCATGTCATTTTTTCCAGTGCCGAACCGGTCGTATGCGTATTAACGATTTTCCCGGTTGATTTTTTTATCGAACCGCCTTCATTTTTGACAGCCTTGCCTGTGGGAACGCCTTTATTCTTGTTCAGGTTTTTTGAATAAGAGCCGGCGGATGCTTTCAGGTATTCCTCAATTTCAGATTCCTGGCAATCTGTGAAAACGAATACGCCGTTTTGATCCACAATCATCAGGGTCGGATAGGCCTTGATTTTAAATTCCGTTACGGTTTTTTCATTCTCGTCGATGACATTTGTCCAGTTCATGTTCTTCTCGGCGACCATTTTTTTCCATTTCGCGGCGTTCGGGTCATTAGCGACGCTGACGATCTCGAATTTGTTTCCGCCGTACCGGTCGTATAGCTCTTTCAGTTTGGGGATGAATTCGATACAGGGCGCGCACCAGGTTCCCCAGAAATCCAGCAGGACGGCTTTTCCGCGGAACGAAGATAAGGAGACGCTGTTGCCGCTGACGTCTTTGAGCGTAAAATCAGGAGCGAAGGATCCGACGGCTATTCCGGTCGCTGCCGTTCCTTTTTTCTCATTCAGATTTTTCCCGGATGAACTTTTGCCGGCGCCTTTATTATTTTTCAGATAACTGATAATAGCGCTTTCATAAGTTTTGTCGGAAACAATTCTACCGTTTTTGTCAACAATCATCAGTGTAGGATAGGATTGAATTTTGTATAACGTTACGACTTTTTCATTATCATCGATGAGGTTCGTCCAGTTCATATTCTTCTCGGCGATCATTTTTTTCCATTTGATGGAACCGCTTTCGTTTGCGACGCTTACGATTTCAAAATCGTTTCCACCGTATTCGTCATACAACGCTTTAAGTTTTGGAATGAATTGAACGCACGGTCCGCACCAGGTTCCCCAGAAATCCAGAAGAACCGTTTTTCCCCTGAACGAGGAAAGTGAGATATTTTTTCCATTGACGTCAGTCAGGGTGAAATCAGGAGCCTCAGGACCATCGGTGACAACGGCCTGGTTTCCCTCGTCTTTACCTGAAGATTCTGTATCATCATCATCGGTTAGTACAACGTTCTTTTTTGTTGTCTCCGTTTTTACGACTGTTCCGCAGGATACGCTTTTCACGACGGATTCGGCAATTGATTTTTTATTTTTGGGAAAAGACGCTTCGCAGTAATAATGTTTTTTAAAATCTTTAGTTGCGAACATCATCAGGATGACGCTTTTTCCGTCCTTGAAGGTATTCAGCCATGCGGTATAAATATTATCGGTGGTTTTGATTGACTTTGCTTTTTCGCTGATGTCATATCCGAAGGAACCCGCGTAACTGTCCAAAGATCAGGACAGTCCTGAAATGCCTTCCATGCCTTCTAATTTACTGATCTCGACCGTGATGCCGCCGCCTTCAAGAAATAGTCCGTATGCGGCGGAACGGCTTTCCATTTTTATCGGCGACTCAACGGAAATGTTTTCCTCATCCCATGTGTATGAAAACTGCGCGAAGAGAACATTCGGAAAAATAATTCCGAGAACAGCGAAACAGAAACGGCTTAACATAAATGACCTCGCGTTAAAATTTGAAAGTATTGATGATCGGACTCCAGGGTTTATAAATTCATATCATTCAGCGATATATTCACAATTTCATTCCGACGTAAACGGTTACGATTCCGCCAGACATGGAATATGAGCGGACGTCGGTGAATCCATTGTCCGTAAGCAATTGCCGGAATTCAACCGGCGCCGGGAACTGGTCTACGGACTCTGGAAGATAGCGGTACGCTTTAGTATCCCCTGAAATCCATCCGCCGACGCGGGGAAGAATATGATGGAAATAGAACCTGTAGATTTCACGGAACCCGACTATCTTCGGCTTTGAAAATTCCAGGATCACCGCGACGCCGCACGGGGCAAGGACGCGGTGGATTTCGAAGACGGTACCGGGTGCCGAGCCGGTGTTCCGTATGCTGAACGCGCACATGACCGCGTCCATACTTCCGTTGCGAAAAGGCAAGCGTCCGGCATCGCATATTACCGGATTAAATATAGCGCCGAGTTCTTTTTTATTAAATTTCCGTACCGCATGTTCCAGCATCGCCTGTGAAATATCGGCTCCGAAAATCATGGAAGCGCCTTTTTTGGCAGCAAGAAGCGCCATATCGCCCGTTCCCGTACCAAGATCAAGAACGCGGCGGTTCATGCTGAAATTAATAATCCTGATCGCCTGCCTGCGCCAATAAATATCCATGCCGAAACTCAGCAGGTGGTTCAACAGATCATAATGCCGTGAAATGCGGCTGAACATCGCCCCCGTTGCCTGATTAGCTGGGACGCGGTGTGCAGAGGAAGAATCGGAAAATGTGTCGTTCAACGGCTCATCCGGATTAAGATGTTCGGTTCAAACCATTTAACATAAGCAAAAACGGGAAATTAATCTAATGAAAAATGCGGTATGAAAAATATTTTCACTTATGCTTGACTGTTTAAAGGTTTTTAAATAGCTTTCAGGCACAAATTTTTTTAATTACTTACCGGCGAATGCCAATGCGCAGGAGAGAAGCCATGGCCGTAAAAAAATCCACTACCAAAAAGTTGACGACCACGAATAATCCTTTACGGGAAAACGACGTGGAATCGCTGAAGCGTTCCTTTATCGATCATCTGGAATATTCCCTTGCCAAGGACGAGTATTCCGCGACCGAGCGCGACCGGTACCGCGCGCTTGCGCTGACCGTGCGCGACCGGCTCATCGAGCGCTGGATCGAAACCCAGCAGACGTATTACAATAAAGACGCCAAGCGGGTATATTATTTGTCGCTGGAATTCCTGATCGGGCGAACGCTCGGAAACGCCGTCGTGAACCTAAACCTTCAGGGCCCACTTGCCGAAGCGATGAAAGAAACAGGCTATTCCCTTGAAAAACTCACCGAGGAGGAATGGGACGCCGGACTCGGCAACGGGGGACTCGGCCGCTTAGCCGCTTGTTTTCTAGATTCTATGGCGACGCTCGAACTGCCCGCTTACGGTTACGGCATACGATACGAATTCGGCATCTTTTTCCAGGCGATCCGCGACGGATTCCAGATCGAAACGCCGGACAGCTGGCTGCGCTACGGAAATATCTGGGAATTTCCCAGACCCGAATATTTATATCCCGTTCGCTTTTACGGAAAAGTCAACCAGTATTTTGACGATAAAGGGCATTTCACGAACGAATGGGCAGACACGCAGGAAGTCATGGCTATGGCGTATGACACGCCGATTCCCGGATACGGCAACAATACCGTCAACAATATGAGGCTATGGGCGGCGAAAGCGTCGCGTGAATTCGATTTCACGTATTTCAACCACGGCAATTACGAGCAGGCCGTCTCGGATAAGAGCCAGTCGGAAACTATATCGAAGGTGCTGTATCCGAACGATAATGTTTTCGAGGGCAAGGAACTGCGGCTCAAGCAGGAATATTTCTTCGTCACGGCAACAATCCAGGATATTTTGCGGAGGTATAATAAGACATACAACGAAAATTACCGATACTTCGCCGACAAGGTGGCCATTCAGTTGAACGACACGCATCCGGCGATCGCGATCCCGGAACTCATGCGGATTTTCATTGATGAGAAAAAAATGGGATGGGACGCCGCCTGGGACCTTTCCGTGAGAACTTTCGGCTACACAAATCATACGGTGCTTCCCGAGGCGCTCGAACGCTGGCCGGTGCATCTGATCCAGAAAGTCCTTCCGCGGCATCTGCAGATCATCTATGAGATTAACCAGCGATTCATGGAACTGGTCAAATCGAAATTCCCGGGCGATAACGACCGGCTGCGGCGAATGTCGATTATCGAAGAAGGCGAGGATAAGAAAGTGCGTATGGCAAATCTCGCCATCGTCGGCAGCCATTCGGTCAACGGCGTGGCGCAGCTCCATTCCGATATTTTGAAAGCCGATCTCTTTAAGGATTTTTACGAGCTTTGGCCGGAAAAATTCAACAACAAGACCAACGGTATCACTCAGCGCCGATGGCTGAAGCTTTGCAATCCGGGCCTGTCGGGACTGATCACGAAAAACATCGGCGCCGGATGGACAACCGACCTGTACCAACTTAAAAAATTAATTCCGCTGGCCAAAGATACCTCGTTCCAGCAAGAATGGCGGGCGATCAAAAAAGCGAACAAAATTCAACTTGCCGGGCTGATTCAGAAACTGACTTGCGTGGAAGTCAGTCCGGATTCGATGTTCGACTGCCAGGTGAAGCGCATTCATGAATACAAACGCCAGCTGCTGAACGTTCTGCACGTGATCACGCTGTATCACCGCATGAAAGCCAATCCCAAAGGAAAATTTGTCCCGAGGACGGTTTTGTTTGCCGGAAAAGCCGCGCCGGGCTACCACATGGCAAAACTGATCATCAAGCTGATTAATTCCGTCGGCGACGTAGTCAACAACGATCCGGATATCCGGGGACTTCTCAAGGTTGTTTTCCTGCCGAATTATTCGGTTTCGCAGGCGGAGAAAATCGTGCCGGCGGCGGATCTTTCGGAGCAGATCTCAACGGCGGGTATGGAGGCGTCCGGTACCGGCAACATGAAATTCGCCCTGAACGGCGCGCTGACCATCGGAACGCTCGACGGCGCGAATGTTGAAATCAAAGAGGAAGTCGGCGACGATAATATTTTCATTTTCGGACTGACAGCGGATCAGGTTGTAGCGGCGAAACGCGGTGGCTTCGACCCGTGGGGTTATTATTACCGCAATACGGATATCCGCCAGACCCTTGACAGCATCCGCGACGGTGAATTTTCGCCGAACGATCCTGGATTGTTCCGTCCGATCATTCATGCGCTCCTTGACCGCGGAGACGCCTACCTGTTGCTGGCCGATTTTGCCGATTATATCCAGTGCCAGGAACGCGTCCAGCAGATGTACCTGAACCAGGAAGAATGGACGCGCCGGTCGATCATGAACGTGGCCAACATGGGTAAATTTTCCACCGACCGTACCATCCGCCAGTATGCCGACGAAATCTGGGACGTACAGTCGGTTCCCATTCAGATACTGAAAGCTCCGGTGAAATAGTTTCTGAAAATTTAAATAACAGGCTCCAAAAAAGTTAAACTTCCGGAAGAAGTTTAACTTTTTTTTTCCGCTACCACGACAGCCACGGCCCAGTGTTTTTCATGCGACAAGCTGAGCCACAAGTGAATCCCGGCCAATTGTCTCTGTAAATCGTTATCCAGATTGAATACCGGATGCTGGTTGCTGCCTACCGTCACGGCAATATAGGTCCATTCCGGCTTTATTTCTAATCGGTGACCGACAGCTTTGATGAACGCTTCTTTCGCTGCAAATCGGGCGGCTAATGAGGGGAGCGGTTTGATCTTGCTGAACGCGTAATGCAGTTCTTCCCCGGAAAAAATTTTTTTCAGGAAACGGTCGCCGTACAGGTCAATGAGCCGCTGTACGCGCGCCAGTTCTACAATATCAATTCCTGTTCCGATGATCATATTTGACTTGGTTTGTTGTTGTTAATCCCGGAGATCGCTAAGGGGTTAATGGTTTTTTTATTCGCATCCGCCGCGGCGGTTCGCGGGCAGATATTCCATCGTATCTCTCGTATGGTTCGCTGCTTTTGCGGCAATATATGTTCCATCGCGCTGCCTCCAGCGCTTCTATGGTTAATGAATAAAGTTTTTCTTGTCCAGACAAGTTGGGATTTATGGCGCATTATTTATTCTATTCCGTATTCTTTCATTTTACTGTACAGCGCGGGCCGGCTGATACCCAGTCTTCGCGCGGCCTCAGCGCGGTTGCCGAGCGTGTCGGATAAAATCTTGATGATTGCTGTTTTTTCCGCCTGGCGGGAGACGATATCGTTGATCTGTTTCAACGGATAATTCCGCATCAGAAGTTCATGAATCATGTCCGTCTGGTCCTGGTTCAGGTGAAAATTCAGTCCGTGCTGAATGCCTGAATAAGTCTCATCGGCGGGCAAAGGGATTTTGGTATAGTCGGCATCCCCGACAGGCAAATCGATCTGTTCAACGGTATCCGAAGATATCACGACCGCGCGTTCGATGCTGTTTTCCAGTTCACGGATATTTCCCGGCCAGTTATAATTGAGTATCTGTTCCATCGCCTGGTCAGAAATCCGCGCGGGCGTTTTCTTGTTCAGCCGCGAATGTTTTTCGAGGAAATAATTAACAATAAAAGGAATATCCTCTTTCCGGTCTCGGAGGGGAGGAAGTTTGATGGTGATGACAGAAAGCCGGTAATAGAGTTCTTCGCGGAACAGCCGGTTCATGATGAGCTGGCGAATTGGTTGATGGGTAGCGGCTATGAAACGGACGTCAAAAGGCGCGCCGC
>JBBIRG010000046.1:0-10372 GCA_037441945.1 Bacteroidota bacterium
TGAACACCGGCCAGTTCGAGCGCACGCTCATCATCGCCGACGAAGGCGCGTACGTCAGCTATCTCGAAGGCTGCACCGCCCCGATCCGCGACGAGAACCAATTGCACGCGGCCGTGGTTGAACTCGTTGCTTTGGACAATGCGCAGATCAAATACTCCACCGTACAGAACTGGTATCCCGGCGACAAAGAAGGCAAAGGCGGCATCTATAATTTTGTCACCAAACGCGGCAAATGCGCCGGCGTGAATTCGAAGATCTCGTGGACACAGGTGGAAACCGGATCCGCGGTCACATGGAAATACCCGAGCTGCCTTCTTCAGGGCGACAACTCCGTCGGCGAATTCTACTCCGTCGCTCTGACCGCCAATTGCCAGCAGGCCGATACCGGCACGAAAATGATCCATATCGGAAAAAACACGAAAAGCACGATCGTCTCCAAAGGCATCTCCGCGGGTAAAGGACAAAACACTTATCGCGGGCTCGTGAAAATCATGAAAAACGCGGAGAACGCGCGGAACTTCTCCCAGTGCGATTCCATGTTGATCGGCGACAAATGCGGCGCGCACACGTTCCCCTACATCGAATCGAAAAACAACACCGCGCAGATCGAACACGAGGCGACCACGTCCAAAATCGGCGAAGACCAGATTTTTTACTGCAATCAGCGCGGCATTTCCAAAGAAGACGCCATCAATATGATCGTCAACGGATTCTGCAAAGAAGTGTTCAAGGAACTGCCGATGGAATTCGCGGTCGAGGCCCAGAAACTGCTTGGCGTGAGCCTGGAAGGAAGCGTGGGATAGTTAAATTTAGAGCTCTCGCAAGGACGCAACGAAATCAAAAATAAATAAGTTATTTAATGAAACTATAACAGAAAACATTCAGAACTCATAAGTCAATTCATCTGGGGAAACCATGCCTGAAATTTCAAATCTGCACACCTCTGTCAACGGTAATCCGATCGCGAAAGAAAAATAAAAGGTTTTCTTTGAATGTTTGAAAGTATACTACAGAATTTCAGAAACAATATTTACAGCAACCACTATGTTTTGACAAGCCATGCTTTTGAAGAAATGGAAAACGATAATCTTTCAATTTATGATATTGAATCCTGTGTGTTATCTGGAAAAATCATCGAAAAGCAAAAAGATATTCAGACAAACGAAAACAAATTCCGAATACGCGGTTTTAGCGTTGATGAAGAACTGATGGAAATTGTCGCAAAAAAGAGTGTTACGGGTAAGACCGTGATTATAACCGTTTATAAATTACAATAATTAGGTGAAACTATGACTTGTGACATGTGCGGAAAAAATTCCGCCTCTGCAAAAAAGATCACGAAATCCTTCGGTAAAGGAAAAAACATGTATCTGATTGAGGACATACCGATGATCGTCTGCAGTGGATGCGGTGAAAGTTATTTTACTGCCGAAACTTTGCAGGAGATCGAACGCATAAAAATTCACAAGAACAAAACCGCGGAAAAAAGAACGATCCCTGTTTTAAAATATTACTGATCGCTCACAAACACCCTATGAGGAATCCATGCTAGAAATTGTCAATCTCCACGCCACCGTCAACGGTAATCCGATCCTGAAGGGCCTTAACCTTACCGTTAAAACCGGTGAAGTTCACGCCATCATGGGTCCGAACGGTTCCGGTAAAAGCACGCTCGCCAACATTCTTGCCGGAAAAGAGGGGTACACCGTCACCAAAGGCGAAGTCCGGTATTACGACAGGAATCTGCTCGAATTGAGTCCCGAAGAACGCGCCTGCGAAGGCGTTTTTCTCGCGTTTCAGTATCCCGTCGAAATTCCGGGCGTCAACAACACCTACTTCCTGAAAACCGCGCTGAACTCGATCCGCAAGTACCGCGGCGAGGAAGAGCTCGACGCGATGGACTTTCTGAACCTCGTCCGCGAAAAAATCAAACTCGTCGAAATCGATGAAGACTTGCTGAAACGGCCCGTTAATGAAGGGTTTTCCGGAGGCGAAAAAAAACGGAACGAAATATTCCACATGGCCGTGCTCGACCCCAAACTCGCCATTCTAGATGAAACTGATTCCGGCCTCGATATCGACGCGCTGAAAATCGTCGCCAACGGAGTAAACGTCCTGCAGTCGGAACATAATTCGGTGATCGTTGTTACCCACTACCAAAGACTGCTGAATTATATTGTTCCCGATTTCGTTCATGTGCTCTGGGACGGACGCATTGTCAAATCCGGCGGCAAGGAACTCGCTCAGCAACTGGAGGAACAGGGATACGACCGGATCAAGGAAGAAGCTTCCAGAACCGCAACAGGAGCGGCCGTATGAACCCTTCCAAGAAAAACTGGTACCTGACCCAGTTCGATCTTTTTGACAAAAACGGCAACGGCAAAAAAAACGCGACATCAGCCGCGATACGCGACAAGGCAAGGAACATCTTTACGTCAGGCGATTTTCCCACAACGGACGATGAGTCCTGGAAATACACTAACCTTTCGCCCATGCTGCAATATAATTTCTCGCCGGCGTTTATCCCTGATCCTTCCCCGGAAAAAACGGATCCTGTCCGGTCCCTGTTCATGGACGGTACCAGCCGGATGGTTTTTATTAACGGCTGGCTGAATGAGCAGTTCACGTCAATTCAAGGCATCCCGAAAAAAGCGGTTATCAAGAACATCAGTGAAGCTGTTCGTACCAATTCCGACCTGACCGGTGAATTTCTCGGCAAACAGAGCCTTGCCGTGCAGCAACCTTTTCCCGCGTTAAACCTGTCCATGCTGAATGACGGCGCATTCATTTATCTTCCCGACGGCTCAGAACTGTCCGAACCGCTCCATATCATTTTTTACACTGTCCCGGGCGGGCGAACCCTGATGAATCAGCCCTTTGTGCAGATCGTCGCGAGTGATAACACCCGGGCCGGAATCATTATTCATACCGTCGGACTGCCCGGCGAAGTCTATCTGTCGAACGCCGTGACGGAGGTCATAGCCGGAAAATCAGCAAAGATTGAAATCGCGAACATTCAATATGAAAATCTGCAGTCGTTTCATATTCATTCCCTTTTCATGAAGCAATCGTCCGACAGCCAACTGAGCCATCACGCGTTTTCGTTCGGATCCTCGCTGGCACGAAACGACGTCTCGGCCACGCTGGATGGCGAAAACGGGGAATGCGTCCTGAACGGACTTTTTACTATCGAAGGACAGCAACATTCGGATCATTCCACCGTTATCGATCACGCAAAACCGAACTGCAGGAGCCGGGAAGTTTACAAAGGAATCCTGAACGGAAAATCAACCGGCGCCTTCAACGGTAAAATAATCGTTCGACAGGACAGCCAACGAACCGACGCAAAACAGTCGAACAACAACCTTCTGCTCACAAAAGAAGCAACGATGAATACGCGCCCGCAGCTGGAAATCTTCGCCGACGACGTGAAATGCACGCACGGCGCGACCATCGGAAGAATCGATGATACGGCGCTCTTTTATATGCGTTCCCGGGGTATCGACCCGTACCGAGCGCAATCCATACTCACCATGGCGTTTGCCATGCAGTTAGTGGAATATCTGCCCTGGGAATCCCTGCGTCTCCAGCTTCAAGAGCGCATCGCGGCGCAATTTAATTTTAGGAATTAATCTCTGAAGGTCTGACAGCTGATCATAAAAGAAAATTTTTTGAAAATATTTTTTATGCCTTATAAAACAGCCTACCGAGGTTTTTACGGATAAAAATAAAGGACATACCATGTCACTGGTCGTTGATATACCCCGTATCATTTCGGATATGCCGAGAACTGAACTGTTCGACGTTGACCTTATACGCAAGGATTTTCCAATTCTCGGCACGCTGATCCGAGGAAAACCGCTCGTTTATTTAGATAATTCGGCAACCAGCCAAAAGCCCGCATCGGTCATCGACACGCTAACCCGTTATTACGGGTTCGAGAATTCCAACATCCACCGCGGCGTGCATTATTTGAGCATGCAGGCAACGGAGGCGTATGAGGAGGCGCGGTCGAAAGTAAAAGAATTCATAAACGCCCCTTCCGAAAAGGAAATTATTTTTACCCGCGGAACAACCGAAGGAATCAACCTGGTTGCCCGCAGTTATGGCCGTCACCACATTCAATACGGGGACGAAATCCTGATCTCGGCGATGGAGCATCATTCCAATATCGTTCCGTGGCAATTGACCGCTGAGGAACGCGGAGCCGTCCTGAAAATCATTCCGATGGACGAAAACGGCGAACTGATCATGGAGGAATTTGAACGTCTTCTGACGGACCGCGTGAAAATGGTCGCCGTTGTTCATGTATCCAATTCGCTCGGCACCGTGAATCCCGTGAAAAAAATCGTCCGTATGGCGCACGAAAAGAATATTCCCGTACTGGTGGACGGCGCGCAGGCCGTACCGCATGGGGCTGTGGACGTGCAGGACCTCGACTGTGATTTTTACGCCTTCTCCGGACATAAGATGTACGCCCCGACGGGCGTCGGCGTCCTTTACGGAAAAACGCAATGGCTGGAATCGCTTCCTCCGTACCAGGGAGGCGGCGACATGATCAAATCCGTCACGTTTGAAAAAACAATTTACAACGACCTGCCGTTCAAATTTGAGGCGGGCACGCCGAACATCAGCGGCGGAATCGCGCTCGGCGCCGCGATTGATTACCTGAACGGCATCGGTATGGACAAGATCAAGGCATACGAGCATGAACTGCTGACGTACGCCACCAGCGCGTTGTCGGCGATTCCGGGGCTGAAGATCATCGGCACGGCCAAGGAGAAAGCCGGCGCGATCTCGTTTGTGCTGGATAACGTCCATCCGCACGACGTGGGAAGCTTTCTGGACATGGAGGGCATCGCGATCCGTACCGGCCATCACTGCACCCAGCCGGTGATGCATTTCTTCGGCATCCCGGCGACGTCTCGCGCGTCTCTGGCGTTCTACAACAAAAAAGAGGAAATCGACGCGCTGGACTGCGTGATCCGGCGCGTCCGGGAGGTGTTCGAATGAGCTTCGATTTCAGGGAACTTTACCAGGAAACGATTCTCGACCATAACAAGAATCCGCGCAATTACCGCGCGATACCCGACGCGACGCACCATCTGGAAGGATTTAATCCTTTATGCGGCGACCGTCTGCACCTGTATCTCCGCGTGGAAAACGGCGTCATCAAGGACGCATCCTTCGAGGGGCAAGGCTGCGCGATCTCAAAATCATCCGCGTCCCTGCTGACGGCAACCGTCAAAGGAAAAACCGTTGAAGAAGCGGAGAGAATTTTCAGCCGCTTTCATGATCTTATTACATCCGATATCAACGCCGAGCCCGATTTGAAAGCATTGGGCAAGCTCGCGGTATTCGCCGGCGTGCGCGAATTTCCGGCGCGCATCAAGTGCGCTATATTGCCTTGGCATACCTTCCATGCGGCGCTGCAGGATAAAAAGAACGCCGTTTCCACCGAGTAATTAGCCGATGAGTATGACAAAAACTGAAATTGAAAACAAAGTCGCTGAAACGCTTTCGGAAATATACGATCCAGAAATTCCCGTCAATATCCGCGAACTCGGACTGATCTATGAAGTGCGCGTTGATGACTATCTTTCCGTATACATCCGGATGACCATGACGGCGCCAAACTGCCCGGTTGCCGAATCGCTGCCGATGGAAGTGAAAGCAAAAATCCGCTCGATTGAGGGCGTTAAGGATGCGGAAGTCGAAATAACGTGGGATCCGCCATGGACGCCCGACCGCATGTCCGAAGCGGCCAGACTGCAGTTAGGAATGTTTTAGAAAAGGCATGAAATGAAATTCAGCACTCAGGAAGAATACGGGTTGCGTTGTCTTCTCCAGATCGCGCGGCATCACGGCGACGGGGGTATGAACATACCGCAGGTGAGCGCGGCGGAAGGACTGAGCGTCGCGCACGTAGCCAAACTGCTGCGCATTCTCCGAATCGGGGGTTTTATCGAAAGCATCCGCGGTTACGACGGCGGATACCGGCTGGCGAGACCCGCTGAGGAAATTCTCATCAGCGATGTCCTTCACACGCTGGGCGGTAAATTATTCGAAGAGGATTTCTGCGAACGGCATCCCGGTACGGAAGTAAAATTCTGTTCGCATACGCCGTCCTGCGCCGTCCGCAGCATCTGGCAGAATATCCAGTCCGCCGTGGACAATGTGCTTCACAATATCACGCTCAACGACCTGCTGAAATCAGGCCAGTCGGACTGCTCCGGTGAATCTCCGAAAACCGTGAATATCGCTTATCCGGTGTAACCGAAAATCAACGCCTTCTTCATGTCAGGAAAGTAAAATGCAATTCACGATTTTAAACGGCATGCATCCCGGACAAACGCAGCTTGAAAAAATCCGGGAAATCGCCGAATCGCTCATCACCGGTTCGGGTCATACGGCGCGGAAATTTAACCTGCATGAATAAGATATTCCGTGGTGCCGGGGTGATTTTCACTGCTGGATCCGGACACCCGGTGAATGCATGCTGAAAGGCATATCATCCGAAATCGGAAATGCCCTTATCAACAGCGACGCGGCTGTTTTCCTGTCGCCGGTCACATTCAGGAACTATTCATCGATTCTGAAAAAAGCGATGTATCATCAAATCGAACTGATCCAGCCTAAGTTTAAAAAGGCCGTAGGCGAAATCCTAAACGCTCAGCCGCCGAATATAAACGAGGGTATGTTGCGTCATATCGTCAAAGCTCTCGTACACGCGCCAAATGCCATTGCCTGTAAAAATCTATCCCCGACGAGGCCCTTCGGCTCATGGCAAAACCGATCATCCCCAGGTGGATGTACGCATCCGTCGGAAACCGTTCCTGGAAAAAACGTTCGAAAGAATTTAACGCGCAGAATCATTTAACCAATCAACGTTTCAGGAGAAAAACGACATGAAACAAAGCTTTCTTTTTTTCGTCCTTCTTGCTGTTCTGAATGTTGCCTGTTCCAAACAGAAATACGTTCAGGACAATATACCGGTCGATTATCTCGAATCGCTTTACGCCGAAGCAGAAGAAGCGGTTTGGGTAAAAATACTCACCGTTCAACAGATGCAGAAAATCGGTCAGAAAGCTGTCGGCTATTCGGTAAACAAAGTCAGCTGCCAGGTCATGAGCAATATGAAAGGTTCGCTGATGAAAGATACTATCTTCGCGTATCATAATTTCATCGAAGGCGACCGCGTGTTTCCCTCCGGCGGCGAACGCGTTGTGTTCCTCATGAAGGCGGAATCCTGGGAAGAGCAGGAATTGTGGGCGGCTATCGAGAACGCCGATTTTTCTTATTCACCGGAATTATGGAAAACGGTCGAAACGATCGCGAAAAAGAGAAAATACAAATAATAATAAAGCCCGGTTGCCGGCCGGGTTGTGGGTGATTCAATCTTTCAAATGAAATAATCGGGATTATTTTATTAAGATCATTTTTCGCGCTTGGGAATATATATGATTCGAGGTAACCGCTTCGAGGCGATAAATGTACACGCCATTGGTTACTGTATTTCCGCGGTTATTCAAACCGTTCCATTGCACGGATCCTTCGCCCCGCGCCTGGTATCCGTCAATCAGCGTTTTCACTTCCTGGCCGAGCATGTTGTACACCTTCAGGCTGACATGACCCGATTCTTTCAGGTAAAAACGGATCGTGGTAGGATTGAACGGGTTCGGATAGTTTGGTTCTAAGGAAAAACGGTATGAACCCTTCGCGTCTTCATTAACCGAAACGGCTGTCGGACTGCGGTATCCGCGCAGCGTAATATCATCAACGTACCAGCCGTCCTGGTGAATAGTGTCGTTGCTCGTTAAGCGGAAACGGAATTTTACATTATTTTTTCCGCCGGCCCACTTGGAGAGATCAATGGTTTTTTCGTGCCAGGTATCATTCGTTCCAGCGTAATGATCAACGGTGATCCATTTGGCGCCGCTGTTTGTAGAAACTTCCACATCACAATAATCATGATACATCTGCGTCGTATATTTCTGCCAGAAGTTCAGGTGTACCACGGGATATTCCGTCAGATTGAACGAGGGGACGGTCGCCATCCGCAGATCGCATAATTTCGCGTAATTCCCTGAAGGGCTGTCGGTAAACGATTTCGTAGGGGATTGATACGTCATTCCGGTCGTTCCCCATGCGCCTCCGACCGAACCGCCGGTCATCCAGTTGCCCATTCCTCCTCCGGCGTCGTCGCTGAAAATCACTTCCGGGGTTCCGATCGGAATGGTGAAGGTTCGCTTGAGCAGATCGACGTTTCCGTTTTTCACTTCAAGGTCAATCCGGAAACCGCCGCTGGGATTGATGGTATCGGCTATGTAAAATTTGTACGTCAGCGTATCCCGTTCCCCCCAGACCGAAAACGATCCATTTCCGGAGGCCGACTGGAAAGAAATACCGGCCTGATTGCAGGCAATTCCGTGAGTGTAGGGATAGGATGTTTCAACGCCTTTACTGCGGATCATGATTTTGAGCGATCCCGAATCGCCGGGCAGATACTGCGATTTATTGAAAACGTAATTTTCCGGATAGGCCCATTTCCCGCCCGCCCAGGCGATGTACAGATACGGATTCAGCAATTCCTGGCAAAGCGGATAGATACGGCCTACCGGCGCCCAAAAATCATCACTGCTCGTACCGATTTCAGTTGTATAGGCAAAAATTTTATTTTTGATCGTCTGTTCGCCGTACTCCCAATCTCTTGCGGAACCGTTGGAATTATAACCTAAAAGCTGACCGGAGTAACCATAGATATAAGATGTGTTTCTCGTAATTTCCTGCGCCATGCGGATATACATTACGGAATCCGGACACATTTGATTAATATACGCCCAAGGATACATGAAGTAATTCCCGTATGTATGGCCGTCAATCTGTGTTTTTATTTTCCGGGTTAATGTAAAATCCCTTAGAAACTGCGTTTCGCGTTCAGAAAATGCGTTGCGTCCGCGGAAAGTGTCATTGTTTGAATCCGGACTGGATCCGGTGTTATCATATCCCCACATGTAACCGAAATTCCGGTTCAAATCGACGCCGTAGGTGGTTCCATTTGCTCCCCTCCACCGGTTCTTCCGCCACATGCCCCCTCCGTTTGGGTTAGTCGTTTGATTTTGCTTATAACCGTCCGGATTGACGCAGGGAATAAACCATAAATTTCTGTGATCGAGCAAATAGGTCGCTTCCGGATCGCGCCCGTAATTTTCGAGCAAATAATACATGTAATAAATCAGGCTCATCATCGACATAGGCTCACGGGCATGAATCAGGCCGTTGTACATCACATCCGTTTTATTCGTATCCTCCGTATTCACGTTGGATGATATTTTATAGGCCAGAACATAATTTCCTTCTATCGTGTAACCGAACACCGGATGCAGTTTGATCAGATTCGGATATTTGATCATCATGGTGTCGATTTCATACCGCATTTGGTCGTATGTCAGATGCCCGCCCATGGAACCGAATTTGAATCCTTCGACGCCGTATTGCCGGCGCATGGATTCCTGCAGTGAATAGATGTTCTTCATATCATTTTTGTTGCGTTTCTCTATTAAAGCTGAAACATCCGAAATCAGAACCTGACAGGAAACTCCATACGAACGGATCAGCGCGAGTTCATTTTCGTCCACAAAAGCGACTATTCCGTTTCCTTCCGGACGCCACTCATCCACAGCTAAACCGGCTGCGGCGCATCGCAGAATCTCTTCCTGTGAGGGCTGAATTAATTTAATTTTGTAATAAACGGGAACCTGTTCATCATGCCGCTGAATATTTGTTTGCAGAGACATGACGGTAAAACCAAACAGAATCAAAAGAATTCCCCAGAACGGCATTTGATTGAATTTTTTCTGTAGCAGCATTTTTTTCACCATTTTTATGAAAATTACAGGAATGATTATATTCATTAAGACTATTTTAAATCAGCATGAAATCACATGTTTATTTATTTGAAAATCACCCATATCCGGAAAAGGTTTTCTCGTGATTATAAAATCAGTTTCCTTTTTGCATATTTTGTTAATCTAATATTTTTTTATAAGAGTTCAACTGCAAAATTTCAGAATCAGATATTTTTTTTTTAAATCATTACCGGTTTTTAAGGAAATGCCGGGTAACACCATAACAATTGTGCGGATGAACAAGAATTTTCAGCCCTTTCCGACCCGTTGTTAAATAATTCGTACAAATTGCATACAGACAACTTCCACTCTTATTAAATGTTTCATAACAGTACAGATTAATGCTTAGCGCGTCTATCGGGTTCAGTCATATCGTATGAAAACAAAACTTAAATGAATAATGATTTTAATACAAGATTTCTCTCCGCCTTCCTTCGACGCAGCTCAGGACAAGTCGGCGGCTC
>JBBIRG010000047.1:0-3079 GCA_037441945.1 Bacteroidota bacterium
ACCATGGTGGGTTACATTTATATGATGAAACTGAATCATTTAGTTGATGATAAAATTCATGCCCGGTCTATTGGCCCATATTCGCTTATAACTCAGCAACCGCTTGGCGGAAAAGCTCAGTTCGGAGGCCAGCGTTTCGGTGAAATGGAAGTCTGGGCGTTGGAAGCTTATGGCGCCGCTCATACGCTCCAGGAAATCCTGACCTACAAATCCGATGACGTCAACGGCAGGGCGAAAGTTTATGAATCCATAGTGAAAGGGGACAATCTGCCCGAGGCCGGTATTCCGGAATCTTTCAACGTGCTTGTCAGGGAATTGCAAGGTTTAGGACTTGAAGTAAAAATTGAATAATGTAATGATAAATAGAGTTATTGCGATAATTAACAAATAACAGTTAAACTGAAAACTTATAATCCTCACCGAGGAGATTACAGTGTCTTATATATCGAATACAAGTTTAGCCAAGAATTTTTCCAGCATTACGGTTGGCATTTCATCGCCGGATGCCATTTTGAGTCGTTCTTATGGTGAAGTGACAAAAGCCGAAACTATAAATTACCGCAGTTTTAAACCAGAAAAAGACGGGCTCTTCTGCGAGAAAATATTCGGACCTGTGAAAGACTGGGAATGCCATTGCGGTAAATACAAACGCATCCGTTATAAGGGCATTATATGCGACCGTTGCGGGGTTGAAGTCACTCAAAAATCTGTCCGGCGCGAGAGGATGGGGCATATTTCGCTAGCCGTTCCTGTGGTTCATATCTGGTTTTTCAGGTCACTGCCGTCAAAAATCGGCAGTTTACTAAGCATGAGCATCAAGCAGCTTGAGAAAATTATATATTATGAACATTACGTTGTCATTCAGCCCGGAAAAAGCGGTCTGCGCGTTAAGGATATAATTCCGGAAGAAGAATTGTACCGTATCCGGGAAGAACTCGGAAAAGAAGACAGTGAATTGCCGAATAATCATCCGGACAAATTCATAGCCTTAATCGGCGGCGAGGCAATCAAGGAACTTCTCAAACGGGTTGATGTTGAGCAGATGTCGATTGATTTACGCCGTGCACTTAAAGACCCGTCCACCTCACAGCAAAAACGAGTGGATTACCTGAAACAGCTTCGCATCGCCGATGCTTTCCGTATCCGCAATGAAGAAACATTCAACAAGCCGGAATGGATGGTTCTTGACGTTGTACCCGTAATTCCTCCCGAATTGAGGCCTTTAGTTCCGCTTGAAGGCGGCCGGTTCGCGACCAGCGATCTGAACGACTTATACCGCCGCGTCATTATCCGCAATAACCGTCTCCGCAAATTGCTCGAAATCAAGGCGCCTGAAGTGATCCTCAGGAATGAAAAACGCATGCTTCAGGAATCGGTTGACTCATTGTTTGATAATTCCCGAAAAACGGCCGCCGTACGCAGCGACAGCAACCGTCCGTTGAAATCACTTTCAGATATGCTCAAAGGCAAGCAGGGCCGTTTCCGCCAGAACCTTCTCGGAAAACGCGTGGATTATTCCGGCCGTTCCGTGATTGTTGTCGGACCGGAACTTCGGCTCCATGAATGCGGACTTCCCAAAGAAATGGCGGTCGAACTATTCAAACCCTTCATTATCCGGAAATTAGTTGAAAGGGGATACGTCAAAACGGTAAAAAGCGCAAAGAAGATGGTCGACAAGCATCCTCCAGAAGTCTGGGAAATCCTTGAGAAAATAGTGGAAGATCATCCCGTTCTATTAAACCGGGCGCCGACGCTTCACCGTCTCGGCATCCAGGCCTTCCAGCCAGTATTAATCGAAGGACGCGCCATTCAGATTCATCCGCTTGTCTGCTCGGCTTTCAATGCCGATTTCGACGGTGACCAGATGGCGGTTCATGTTCCGTTGTCGTACGAATCTCAGATCGAAACGCGATTGCTTATGTTATCCAGCCATAATATTATCCAGCCCTCGAGCGGCCGGCCGATCGCTATCCCGTCCCAGGATATGGTTCTTGGATGCTATTATCTGACCAAACACAAGCCGGGAGTCAGGGGCGAAGGCATGAAGTTCGCTTCCATGGATGAAGTCAAAATGACATTTGATGCGGAAATTGCGGACCTCCATGCCGGAATCGAATTGCGGTTTCCCGAAAATAACACGCCCGGTGAGAAACCGAAATATATCAAGACAACCGTCGGACGGGTAATATTCAATGAAATTGTACCCCGGGAAATGCGATTCATCAATGAATTGCTGACGAAACGGCGGATTGAGGAAATCATTTCGCGCATGCATTCATCGCATGGCAATTTAATTACGGTTGAGTTTCTCGACAAACTGAAGGATTTAGGTTTTTATTTCGCCACAAAATCGGGTTGTTCAATCGGCATCGAGGACGTTTTATCCCCCAAAAACAAAGATGAGGTTCTGAAACACGCAACCGCGGATGTGGAAAAAGTTACCCGTACTTACCATAACGGTCTTATGACAGACGGTGAACGGTATAATAAGGTAATTGACATCTGGACTCATGCGTCAAATGAGGTCGCTTCCGCCATGTACGAAGAAGTCGCGAAATCGGATTCCGGATTCAATCCTGTATTTATGATGATGGATTCGGGAGCACGCGGATCCAGGGACCAGATCAAGCAGTTAGGCGGCATGCGCGGTCTGATGTCGAAACCGCAAAAAAGTATGACCGGACAGGTCGGTGAAATTATCGAAAATCCGATCACCTCCAGTTTCAAGGAAGGGCTGTCCGTCTGGGAATATTTCATTTCAACCCACGGCGCAAGAAAAGGTCTGGCGGATACGGCTTTGAAAACAGCTGATGCCGGTTATTTGACCCGCAGGCTGGTCGACGTCGCTCAGGATGTCATCATTTCGGAAGTTGACTGCGGAACCATTCTCGGCGTTAAAACCAGCGCCATTAAAGAGGGCGAAGAAATCAAAGAATCGCTCGGCGAAAGGTGTCTGGGCCGCGTTGCCGCTGATGATGTGGTAGACCCGTCTACAGGAGAAATCATTATTCAGGCGGGTGAATTAATTGATGAGGAAAAGGCCGAAATGCTGAACGATTTACCGATTGAGTCCGTTACT
>JBBIRG010000047.1:3094-3314 GCA_037441945.1 Bacteroidota bacterium
TCAGTATTAACCTGTGAATCGCGGCGGGGAACCTGTTCCAAATGTTACGGGCAGAATCTGGCATCCGGTAAGCTGGCGGATATGGGTGAAGCTGTAGGCGTTATGGCTGCCCAGTCCATCGGCGAACCAGGAACTCAGCTGACCCTGCGTACCTTCCATATTGGCGGCGTCGCCATGCGGATCGGCGAAGAATCACAGGCATTAGCTAAAACAGACGGAC
>JBBIRG010000047.1:3324-10364 GCA_037441945.1 Bacteroidota bacterium
GTATGCGCTTGCTGGAAAGAAAATCCGACAGAAACCTTATTTCGCTGTCCCGTACCGCGAAAATCGAACTCTTTGATAACAACCGCCTGGTTTATGTTTATAAAATACCTTACGGAGCTGTCGTAAAAGTACATGACGGGCAGACCGTGAAAAAGAACAATCCCATCATGAGCTGGGATCCGTTCAACACGTCCATTGTCGCTGAACAAGACGGGACGGTGGTATATGACGGAATAAAGGATGGTATAACCTGCCGCGAAGAAGCGGATGAGGCGACCGGACGCAAGGAAATCGTAATCATTGATACGAAAGATAAAAAGATAACGCCGACCCTTCATATCAAGAAAGGGAAAGAAATTATCGGAACGCACATACTCCCGACCCGAGCTTTTCTTGCTGTTAAAGACGGTCAATTTGTTCAGGCCGGCGATCCCATCGCGAAGATACCGCGTGAAATGACAAAAACCAAGGACATTACCGGCGGTCTGCCGCGCGTTCAGGAACTGTTCGAATCCCGGCGTCCGAGGGACTGCGCAACAGTCAGCGAAATTGACGGTACAGTCACGATCGGTAAGATCGTCAGGGGATACCGTGAAGTGTCGGTGGAAGGACGCGAGGGCGAGGTTAAATCCTACAAAATCCCGTTCGGGAAACATTTGATTGTTCACGAAGGCGATTTTATACATGCCGGAGATCCTTTATCCGACGGTTCCATCGCGCCGCATGATATTTTGAGGATCAAAGGTCCCTCAGAAGTCCAGCGGTATCTTGTTAACGAAATTCAGGAAGTATACCGTACACAAGGCGTGAAAATCAATGATAAACACATCGAGATCATCGTCCGTCAGATGCTTCAGCGGGTAAGGATCGCCGATCCGGGCGATACTTTCTTCCTTCAGGATGACCAGGTCGATAAATTACGGTTCATTGAAGAAAACCAAAAAATTATCGATAAAGTTGTCATAACGGACAGGGGAGACACGAACCTGAAAGAGGGACAGATACTCAACCGTTTGGAAATGGAAAAGATCGCAAAAAAATATGAAAAGAAAAAGGCTCCTGAATTCAGGGATGCCCAACCGGCCAATGCCGAACCGCTCTTGTTAGGTATAACACAGGCCTCTTTGAGTACGGAAAGCTTCATTTCAGCCGCTTCATTCCAGGAAACCACGAAAGTTCTTGCAGATGCTTCAATCAGCTGTAAGACGGACAACTTGCTCGGACTTAAGGAAAATGTAATCATGGGACGCCTAATACCCGCAGGCACCGGGCTTAAACAATACCAGAATATCCGGGTTTATTCGAGGGAAAGCGGTTCTGAAGAAAAACCGAAATCCGTAAAGAAACCCAGAAAAGAAAAGGTTTAATACCTTTCAATTTTTAAACGGGGCTGCCGGTAACGGCAGCCCTTGATTATTTATGTCAAAACCGGTCGCTGTCATAACAGGATCCGCAAGAAGGTTAGGGAAACGAATAGCTTTGTCGCTTGCAAAGCATGGTTTTAATATTGTCGTTAATTATAATAATTCGTTCCGACAAGCAGAAATTGCAAAAAATGCAATAAGCGCAGCCGGCGCTGATGTCATAACGGTAAAAGCCGATGTTACATCTGAAAAAGATGTAAAAAGACTTGTTAAGATGAGTATAAAATCATTTGGTAAAATTGATCTGCTGGTCAATAACGCTGCGATTTTTCCGGAGAAATTCAGTTTATCTGATTTGCCGGTTTCCGTTTGGGACGATGTAATGAATACCAACCTGAAAAGTGTTTTTCTTTGTTCAAAATATTTTTCTCAAGAAATGCAGAAAAATCGAAATGGTAAGATCATTAACATTGCCTCATTAGGTTCTTTTTTAAACTGGACCGGTTATATACCGTATTGCGTATCTAAATCGGGTGTTGTAGTGCTGACAAAATTGCTTGCCAAATCGCTTGCACCGAATATTCAGGTCAACGCTGTGGCGCCAGGTACGATTATCATACCGGGGGAAGAAAGTCATATTAAAAGGGTTCCAAGTAAGAATAAAATTTTACTAAAAAGATACGGACAACCTGACGATATAGAGAATATGGTGCTATTTCTTGCGACACAAGGTGATTATATTACCGGTCAGGTATTTACGATTGACGGGGGATCAACAATATTGTAAAGTAATGAATATAGCCGCTCGCAAGGTTTACATAATATTTATTATACATAACATTTGGACATAGAAAAAGCCGGATTCAACCGGCTCTTTCAACCGACAAAATATTTATTTGCCTAATTGGGCTTTCAAAGCCGCGAGTTCTGAATCCACCGTGGAATTCATATTCATCTTTTTGAATTCATCATCAAGACTTTGGTTTTCACCGGCAAGCTCAGCGTGAGCGTCTGCTTCGGCTTCAACATCCTCGATTTTCTTTTCAAATTTATCAAAATTCCCGAATGCTCCGCCGCCAACGCCGCTCATGGCCTTAGAAATTTCTTTTTTTGCTTTCGCCGCCTGATGACGCGCAATCAGCGTATTCTGACGGACGCGCGCTTCATCCAGTTTAGCTTTCAGCTGCATTAGCTGGGATTTCATTTGCTCGGCGGTTTTTGACGCTTCAGCCATGGTGGGTTCGAGCGATGTTGCCGCATTCAGGAAAGATGTTTTTTTAGCGAGGGCCTGGCCGGCAAGATCGTCGCGTCCGGCATTGACCGCCTGTATGGCCTTATTCTGCCATTCATCAGCTTGTTTCTTGTTTTCGGAATACTGCCGTTCAAGGCGTTTCTGGTTCGCAATCGCCGAACCGACAGCCGTTGTCGCTTTGTTTACGGCCTCTTCCATTTCAATGACCATCTGCTTGATCATTTTTTCCGGATCTTCGGCTTTGTCCAGGATATCATTGATATTGGCCTTCATGATATCGGCTAATCTCGAAAAAATTCCCATAACGCGTGTCTCCCAATTTATGGTTAAATGATTTTCGTTGTTTATTCCAGACTCATGTGATGTATTTAAAAATCTATTATCTAATACATTTTTGTTTATTCACTTACCAAAAATATTAAACAATACTAATAATATCAAGAAAAATCTTCAGCTAAAAAGAAATATTTTCATGAACCTTTCATCCTTTTCTTACGAAAACACTTGATTAAAAACATCAATTTGCTTAGAATCTGCGTTAGTAATTTACGGTAAGAAAAGTTATTATGTTCAAATCAAAAATCAAACTTCTAATTGTTGATGACGAAGAGCCGATCATTTTTGTTCTTCGACAGATACTGGAAACTGAGGGTTACCATATTACGGCTTATCATTCCGCGAAAGAAACGTTGCAAAATTTCCGCCGCGGCGCTTTCCAGGTGGTGATAACCGATGTCCGCATGTCGGGCATGGACGGCGTAACGATGCTGGCGGAAATGAGAAAAATTGATCCTGAACTTCAATTCGTTATTTTCACGGCTTACGGCGTCGGCGGCGATCAGCCGGAAATGGCCATAAATATAGGCACCTGCGCTTTCCTCTACAAACCTTTTGAAAAAAAGGAATTGCTGAACGCCATACACCGAGGCGTTTCGAATTATTTCGCACGCGCCCATTATAAGCCGATTGTCGAAGCGACGTCTGCCGAACCGGTTATCTGGGAGTCTTAACCATGAGCCAGCCAAAACCTTCACAAATCTGGGAAGCCTTGTTTCCGAACGCTGAAACAAATGATATTCAGATTCGGCCGGTTGTCGTCCTGTCCGTTCCTTCCTCGAGGCAAAATTGCCTTGTCACTCCCCTGCTGCATTCGAATCCCAATGAGCCCAAATCTATCGTGATCGCTAAAGATCAGTTCCTGAAGAAAAAGCCCCAATCCGATTGTTATGTCAATCCCTATTCCGTGTATCCGATGGATATATCACTGTTTACGAATCATGTCGCTGACCTGGATGCGCGGGAGTTTGAAAAAATAAAATCAGCTGTCCTGAATCTGTTCGGTACCCATTGATTCGGCCGTCTTTTCGTCAATTTCCCATTCTTTTATTTTTTTCCTGGCGCGAAACTTTTTTATTATCCACACGATGATAAACAGCGACGGCATTATAAGAATCCACAGGAACGTATCAGTATACTGAGTCCACTGAATGACGGATTCAGGTTTTATATGCTCTTCCCACTCTTTTTCAAACTGATAAACCGTTTTTCCCGTTACGGCGCGGAACGCCTGACGGAAATTCCCCGTTTCCGCCGTTTTTGCAAGAATGTCGGCAATGACGGATTCTCCGAATTCACCGATCAGGCTGCGCACGGCCGAGTAACTTTGATCATAGGCCAGTTCCGCAAGAAAGGGATCATACCGAAGCACGTATTCAATATCGTCCAGCGCGATCAGCGATCCTGTCATGACGGCCTTGTTCAGCATTTCCGCTGAACGCCGTTCGCCGGAAGCCCAGACGGCGCATCCTTCGTTGAACCATACCGGCACCGACTGCGCGTATGACCCCGCTTTCTTCGCAAGAAAAAGATGCGACAATTCATGTATGAAAATCGCGTTGATATTTGTAATCAGGCCCGCGTTGTGAGCCGTAACAGTATTCATGAAAATCAAATTCTTTTCGGGCATTGCCACAGCGATTCCCCAGTCGGGTATATGAAAATCCGACTGAATTTTTCTGTAATTGCGAGCCGAAAAAAGATGCACCGTAATCGTATCTATGAACTGGTATGCGAACATTCTTTCCAGGCGCGGCAATTCTCCGGCTGTATGCCGTCTGAGTTGCCCTTCTACAGGTCCCGCGTAACCGTCATGAACAAAGATAACCGGCAGCCGGTCCTGAAAAGAATTATCCGCAATAACCTCAGAAAAGCCAGTAAATATAAAGCCGGTCAGACTAAAAATAAATAACCGCAATTGATACATAAAAATACGGCGGAAGTTGTCCCTTCCGCCGTTATAGGGTTGACGATATAATTATTTGCCGCTTAGTTTTTCCCTGGCCGAGGGAAGCCATTTTTTCGCCAGCTCGTGATTCGGATCTACTTTGAGGCATTCTTCCCAGGCGTTGACTACATCCTGCCATTTTTCCTGGTACCAATAAACCAGTCCGAGCGTATAGAGTGCGTAAGCGTATTGCGGTTTGAGTTCAATGGATCTTTTCAGTGATATTGTTGCGTCATCATAACGTTTCATAACAAAATACAGATTACCCATATTCGCATGGGCGAGTTCAAATTCGTCATTTCCCGTCAGCGCTCGCTTGTAGTACTCTTCGGCTTTTTCATATTCTTTATTGTCCATATAAAGATTACCGAGCTGAAGATTCGCCACAGGCAGATACGGGCTGATCGTAATGGCTTTCTGGATGGACGGCGAGTTCGGGTCGTTCCAGTCGTTCGATGCGCGCCATAGCATGTACCATGCTTCGGCGTCGTTGCCGTTCAGTTCAATCGCCTTCTGAGCTGAATTTTTTGCGTCATCGAAGCGGCGCAGCATCTGGTAAGTTGTTGCCATGTTGCGTTGAATGGAAGCGATATTTCCGGATAGCGAAATGGCTTTCTGAACGTCTTTGTAAGCGTTGTCGTACATATATTTGTATTCTTCACCGTTGATTTCTTTCTGATAGCCCCAGAACGCCGTCGCTTCCCCTCGGGCGCCGTAAGCCAGAGCGTAATTCGGATCAACCGTCAGCGCGGAGTCATAATATAAATTCGCTTTTTCATATCCCTTGACCGAGAATGTCAGGTGTTCCTTGCGTCCTTTGATATAATACTCGTAGGCGCTGACTTTCTGGGTATTCCCGGTTATCGACTTGATTTTTTTCAATTCGTCGGCCGTGATAGTCACGTTAAAACATGCTGTTTTACAGACCGCATTCACCAGGTCTTCGTAAACCTGCCACATGGAAGTCATGGGTTTGATGCTGTTTTCCGAACAGGCTTCGACGTACTCCCCTTTTTTCTTCGCATCAGCGAGAAACAAGATCGCGTCTAATTCTCCTTTGTTCACGCGAAATGCGCCGAGTATGACATAATCCAAACCGAGTTCTTTCCCGACCTCAAAAGCGCCCTGGGACGTGAAAAGCTGATCGGACGTGTATTTGCCTTTTTTAATGACGCTGTTGACCTGCGCGCGGTCAACAAGATAAATGGACTGAATCTGGGATAACGCTTCCGTCATCGTCGTTGCAAATCCTTCCGATAACCAAGCGTATTTTTTCCCTGATTTATTCGTAAACGGTAGAACGCCAACGCGCTTTTTTTCCTGCGCGAACAGTGAAAGGTTGAATGCGTAACAAAGTATGATGCCGAATATTAATGCTTTTTTCATGGTCTGTTCCTTTCTTAATTTAATGAAAAAAAAGAATATTTAATATATACGCGTTACCGGCTAAATGTAAACTGTAAAACCATGAAAGGTAGCAATTAATTTCCGAAAAACACAAGTGTATTTAATTTCCTGGAATTTAATTTCGCACGAAAATCCTGGGCACCCGCGCGTTGATCATGCAGGTGATCTCATAAGGAATCGTTCCCATTTTTCCGGCGACATCCCATGCTGTGATCGTTTCATTGCCCATGCGGCCTATCAGAACAACCTCATCGCCAAAAGCGGCATTATCGTCGCCGAGATTGACCATCATCTGGTCCATGCAAACTGCCCCGACGATCGGATAACGTTTTCCATGAATGAGGACTTCCCCTTTGTTGGTAAGAATCCTGGAATACCCGTCGCCGTAGCCGATGGGAACCGTGACGATATTACAATCCCTATCCGTAAAATATTTGCGGTTATAACTAATGCCGGTTCCGGCGGGAACGCGTTTGATAAAAACGACTTTCGAACTTAAAGTCAAAACCGGAATCACGGGAACAGCGTCCTGTTTGTGAGGAGAAGGCGAAATTCCGTAAACCAGCAATCACGGGCGAACAAGATCCATGTGCGTTTCCGGATAATTGATCAGCGATGCGCTATTGGCGATATGTTTTAACGGAATTTCAATTCCCAGCTTTTTCAGTTGTCCGATTATATCCTGAAACCGCTCAAACTGCTGATGCGTGAATGAATGATCCTCCTCATCCGA
>JBBIRG010000048.1:0-10289 GCA_037441945.1 Bacteroidota bacterium
CCGCTTCACCCAGGCGGGCTCCGAGGTCTCGGCCCTGCTGGGGCGCATGCCCTCCGCCGTGGGTTACCAGCCGAACCTTTCCACGGAAATGGGCGAACTGCAGGAACGCATCACCTCAACCACCAAAGGCTCGATCACGTCGATCCAGGCGATATACGTTCCCGCGGACGACCTGACCGATCCGGCGCCGGCAACCGCGTTCGCGCACTTAGACGCCACCACCGTGCTCTCACGCGCCATTTCTGAACTGGGCATTTATCCCGCCGTCGATCCGCTGGATTCCACTTCGCGCATTCTCGACCCGCGCATCGTCGGGGATGACCATTACCAGACAGCCAAAAACGTTCAGAACATCCTGCAGAAATATAAAGACCTTCAGGATATCATCGCGATCCTCGGAATGGATGAATTGTCTGACGATGATAAAATCACCGTCGCGCGCGCCCGGAAAATCCAGCGGTTCCTGTCCCAGCCGTTCCACGTGGCCGAAGCCTTTACCGGAACCCAGGGGCGGTATGTCAAAAAGGAAGATACGATTGAAGGATTCAAATCGATTGTCGAAGGCAAAATGGATGACTTGCCGGAACAGGCGTTCTACATGGTCGGTACGATCGACGAGGCCGTCGACAAGGCCATTAAACTCCGGACCGGCCTCTGAAAGGTTTCCGTCATGAGTTCACCCTTATTTCAGATTGAAATCATAACGCCGAAACGAGTCCTTTACCAGAACCACATCCTGGCGGCTTTCATACCCGGCATACTCGGGAATTTTGAAATTCTGAACGGCCACGCCCCGCTGATTTCCTCGATGGCCATTGGAGAAATCCGGGTTCGCGAGGAAGACGGTTACGAAGTCGCATTCGCCGCCGGAGGAGGATTCGCCGAAGTACACGACAATAAAGTCCTGATTTTTGCCGAAACCTGCGAAAAAGCCTCGGATATTGATATCAACCGCGCCAAGCAAACGAATGAACGCATCCTGCAGAATATGATCGACCGGGCCAGTTACGATCCCGATCAGATGCTTCAGGCCATCCGGCGCTCCATCAACCGTATCCGCATCGCCACTAAATATACCGAACAGCATCACCGGTAGAATTTGCATGGCCGGTTTCTTAATTCTCATAAAAGTATAGACAAAAATCCTCCTTAATAACAATTCGTCTGTTTCGGTTCCGGATGAAAGAACACGGATTTTGAACCGGCTATGTATTGCTTTTATTTATAAATCCTTATCCCTGT
This sequence comes from Bacteroidota bacterium, assembly GCA_037441945.1. Taxonomy (GTDB): domain Bacteria; phylum CLD3; class CLD3; order SB21; family JBBIRG01; genus JBBIRG01. The sequence goes on from JBBIRG010000048.1 coordinate 1,243, forward strand.
ATTTCGGCTACAAATTGAAAAATAATTCGCTTGCGAAAAAGATTTAATTTTATAACATAACATACAAAAACGGGGCGATGCGATTCCAGTTGAACTGTTCGCGCCCATAACAATATCAACGGCGTTTCTTTTAATTTATGCCCGACTTCGTTCACTTACATACACATTCCCATTACAGCCTTTTGGACAGTTGCTGCCGCATACCGGATTTGATCAAAGCCGCGCGGGAAGACGGCATGAAGGCGCTGGCGCTCACCGATTACGGCAACCTGTTCGGAATCCCTGAATTTTATTCGGAAGCTAAAGCGGCCGGAATCAAACCGGTTATCGGCATGGAAGCGTACCTGACGACCGACCGGCTCGCAAAAAGCAAAACACTCTATCATCTGGTCCTCTACGCAGCGAACCGGCAGGGTTATGAAAATCTCATGGCGCTGTCGTCGCAGTCGTATCTGGATGGATTTTACTACAGGCCCCGTATAGACAGAGAACTGCTGCGCCGCCACGCCGAAGGACTGATCGCCACATCCTCCTGCCTGAAAGGCGAAATTCCCCAGCGGCTGATGCACGGCAAATACGAGTCCGCGCGGAAACTGACAGGGGAATACCTCGAACTCTTCAACGGAAGGTTTTACATCGAGATCCAGCGGCACGGGCTGGCGATCGAAAAAAAAATCAACCGCGGACTGATCCGGCTGGCCAAAGACCTGAATCTTCCGCTCGTCGCCGCCAACGACGTGCATTACATCAAATCTGCCGATGCCGGTTCCCACGGCATCCTGCTCTGCATCCAGTCGCAGCGAACCGCAGGCGATCCGCACCGCCCCCGGTATCCGAACGATACGTTTTATTTCCGTACGGCCGAAGAGATGAAAAAGCTGTTCCGTGATATTCCGTCGGCGGTTGAAAACACGATCGCGCTTGCGGAACAGTGCGACGTGGATCTGGAATTCGGGAAGATGCATCTTCCGAAGTTCGAGGTTCCTCACGGATTTTCGTCACAGCAAGAATTCCTGAAGCATCTGGCGTTTGAAGGCCTCCGCAAAAAATATCCTGAACCAGTTCCGGACGAAGTCGTTCAGCGTCTGAATTACGAGCTCAACGTCATCGAAAAAATGGATTTTCCGGGTTATTTCCTTGTCGTGCAGGATTTTATCAATGCCGCCCGGAGGATGGGAATCGGCGTCGGGCCGGGACGCGGTTCTGCCGCCGGAAGCCTGGTGTCGTACGTCATCGGCATCACTAATATTGACCCGATCCGCTATCAGCTGCTGTTCGAGCGGTTCCTGAATCCCGACCGTATTTCCATGCCGGATATTGACATCGATTTTGACGATAAGAAACGCGGACAGGTGATCGAGTATGTCATAGAAAAATACGGCAAAGACAATGTCACTCAGGTCATTACGTTCAATACGATGGCGGCTCGGGGTGTGATCCGCGACGTCGCGCGGGCGCTGGAAATCCCGCTCACCGAAGCCGACCGCACCGCCAAACTTATATCCTCCAGGCCCGGCACCCAGCTCAGCGATGCTATCGCCCAGAACGAAGAACTCAAAGCGATGGAAAAAGAAAATAAAACGGTTCACGGCGACCTGATCCGGCACGGACTAGCTCTTGAGGGTTTAGTCCGCCAGCCGGGCATCCACGCGGCTGGTGTCGTCATCACGCCCCGGCCGATCCGCGAGCTGATCCCGATATACAAATCGGCGAAAAATGAAATCGCCACGCAGTATGACAAAGACTGGATAGAAAAATTCGGGCTTCTGAAAATGGATTTTCTCGGCCTGACCACGCTCTCGATTCTCGATGAAGCTGTCAGGCGGATCGGCGAAAATCACGGCGTTGAAATTGACCTCGACCGGATTCCGTTGGACGATCCTTCCGTGTACAAGCTTTTCGGCGACGGCCACACGATCGGCATTTTCCAGTTTGAATCGCAGGGCATGACTGAATACATGAAACAGCTGAAACCGACCCATATCGAGGACCTGATCGCGATGAACGCGCTGTACCGTCCCGGGCCGATGGGTGAAATTCCGAAGTACATCGCCCGAAAGCACGGCCGCGAACCGATTGTTTACGCCCATCCCGACCTGGAACCGATTCTGAAAAACACATACGGCGTCATCGTTTACCAGGAGCAGGTGATGCTGATCGCTCAGGCGCTGGCCGGATTTACCATGGGCAAGGCTGATTACCTGCGCAAGGTTATGGGAAAAAAAATGGTTGATAAAATGAAGGAACTGGAACCGGAATGGATGAACGGGCTTCAGCAGCGCGGTTATCCAAAAGACCTGGCCTTATATTTATGGCAGCAGATCACCAAATTCGGGGAATACGCGTTCAACAAATCCCATTCAGCCGCTTACGCGATCGTCGCCTACCAGACCGCTTACCTGAAGGCGCATTACCCGGTGGAATTCATGGCTTCGGCGCTGTCGGCGGAAATGGCGGACACCGACCGTATCGCCGTCCTGATCAATGCCTGCAAGGATATGGACATCCGTATCCTTCCGCCGGACGTCAATGAAAGCGAAGCGGGATTTACCGTGAATGAAAACGCGATCCGTTTCGGCCTGGCCGCCGTCAAGAACGTCGGATACGGCGCGATTAAATCCATCGTACAGGCGCGCGCTTCAGCCGGCCGGTTTCACACCCTGCTGGACCTCTGTGGCCGAGTCGACCTGCGGTTAGTCAATAAAAAAGTAATGGAAAGCCTGGTCATGTCCGGCGCGTGCGATTCCCTGCAGGGAAACCGCGCGCAGAAGTATGCCGTCATCGAGGACATTCTTCAATTGGCCTCGAAAATCCAGGATAAAATCAAATCTCAACAAGTTGACATCTTCGGGCATCCGTTGCAGTCGGATCATTCGGCGATGAACGCCGTGTTCGAATTACCGCCGGTTCCGTCCTGGACCCGCTCCGACGAACTGGCCAAAGAGAAAGAACTGATGGGTTTTTACGCGTCCGGCCATCCCTTAGACAAATACCGGTTTGATATTTCCGCGTTCACAACCTACCAGCCCGGCGATCCCGATCCGTCCGAAAATGCGCCTGTAACCGTCGGCGGCATGATCAGCGACCTGCGCTCGATTTTCGATAAAAAAGGAAAACCTATGGCGTTCGTTTCACTTCAGGGATTCCAGGGAACCGTGGAAATCGTGGTGTTCGCCGGCGTGATGAAGGAAGTTAGCGAACTGATAAAAAAAGAACAAGTGATTCTTGTGCAGGGAAAAATATCAAAACGAAATGAGTCCGTCAGCGTCATTGCCGATTCCGTTATGCCGCTCGATCAGGCTTATGAAAGTTTTATAAAAAAAATACTACTGTCGATTGATTATGAGCAATGCACCGAAAAAACCATCGCAGATATTGACGCATTGTTCGCCCGGTTCAGCCAGGCTTACGGAAACGGAAAGAACGGAAAATCCGCCGAATGGTTCGTGGTAGTTGAACTGGCGGACGGTTTGGGTAAAGCGAAGTACCGGATCAATAAATTCAACGTACCGCCGACGCGCGAACTGATCGGCGAACTGCAGAAGCTTATCGGTCAGGAAGCTGTAACGATACTAACAATGTAATTTTCATATTTGAACGGGATTATCGTAAGCGATGTAATTCAGCTGTTCTGCGCAGTCCGGATTTCATGCTCCCTATTCTACTGAAATCGTTCTCAGTGACGACGCTTTTTTTATATCGACAAACAACAGCAACACGATTCCCGCGAAGAAAAAAACGATCAGTGAAATAATGGAAAGCCGCGCGTTGCCTGTCCATACCTGGATGAGCCCGAAAACTAACGGTCCCCAGATCGATGAAAACCGGGTGAATACCGAATAAAAACCGAAGAATTCCGCCGCGGCGTTTTTCGGGATCATCGCGGCGTACAGCGAACGGCTCAACGATTGCGACCCGCCGAGAACCAGTCCAACGAAGACGCCCATGATCATATATTCCTCCGGCGTTGTCATGAAATACGCGTACAGAACAATCAGGCACCAGATTACCAGGGAAAGAACCACCGCCGGTTTGGTCCCGATGCGTTCGGCTAATTTGCTGAATCCCAGCGCTCCCGCCATCGCGACGATCTGTACAATCAGCAACGTGACCATCAGCGTCGACGTAGGAAATTTCAGTTCCTGTTCGCCGTAAATCGTCGCCATGAGGATCACGGTCTGAATGCCTTCGTTGTACAGCATAAATGCGATCAGAAAAATCAGCAGAGGTTTCAGCGCGCGGATTTGTTTCAGCGTATGCAGTATGCGGATGAAAGCGGTTCTTACGGCTTGTCCGGCTGAAATCGCTGTTCGCGTTTCCTTATTCGCTCCATGGTTCTCTTCCTTCAGCCAGCGGAAGGTGATGATCGCGAACCCGCCCCACCAGAGGCCCGACAGCGCAAGACCCGATCGAACGGCCGTCAGCTTTTCCATGCCGAACATTTCATAATTTGAAATCAGGATCAGCGCGATCAGAAGCTGAAGGGCGCCGCCCAGGTATCCGAAAGCGAATCCCTTTCCCGATACCCAGTCGGTCTTATCGGGCGATGCGATCGACGGCAAAAAGGCGTCATAAAAGATATTGCCGCCAATAAAGCCGATTTTCGAGATGATCACTAATGTGATGGTCAGAGCGACGTCCCCGGGGTGGCAGAAATAAAAACCCGCCGTCGCGGCGCTGCCCGCATAGCAGAAACCGATCAGGAATTTTTTTTTCGAGGCAGTGTAATCGGCGATGGCCCCGAGTATCGGCGCGAATGAAAATACAAACAATCCAGCCGCGCTGACCGTGAATCCCCATAAAGCCGTCGCGCTATAGGCGGTACCGCCGATCCTGATACCGTCCTCCGGAACAATGCCCGCCGCGAAATAGATCGGCATCACCGCGGTCAGCACCGTCAGTACGAACGCGGAATTTGCCCAGTCGTACATGCACCAGGCGAATATGTTTTTTGGGTTGTTCATGATGCCGGTCCCTTTTTCGGGTAATATGAGAATGTTTTGATAAAAAATCACGTAATCATTTTGTTTTCTTTATTTGTTGAAATAAACTGAAAAGCGCATAATGCTCATTTAGATCATTCAGGGTTGAAAAGAATGAAAAAAGAATCTCCGGCTTGTCATTACAGCCGCCGCTTCTTTCTTTTTGCTGATTCCGGCAGAAATATCTTATAATGCCTGCGCGCTATGGGCGCAGAAAATTCAGGGCGGGTGGGTTTCTACATGCGGCATATCCGGTCTGAACAGCGGTCAATGGACTTACGGCGGCGGAGTTTTATTCCTGCATATACCGCTGAAAACCATATCAGTGTATGGGTTTACGGCCGATTGCGTATAATCTGAAAAACTGGAATCCGCCCGCATGATGTTCGGTCATGAAGCCGACCGGTTTGTATTTCCGGCGCTCACGGATTTATTACAGAAATCATCGCGTTACCGTCAATGAATTCGGGCAATGATAAAAATCGCCATTCCCCTGCACCGCATTTAAAACGGCAGGACATGACACGGCAAAACATTATTATTTGAAGTTAAAACGGATTATGTTATATTTGGCCGAAAACAGCTTATACCATCAACGGACACAGGCATGAAAACAGGCATTATTTTATTTCCCGGTTCCAACTGCGATCACGACGCTTTTTACGCGGTCAATGAAATTTTTTCCCAACCGGCGGAGATGCTCTGGCACAAGGACCGGCGCGATCTGAGAGAATTCGATCTGATCATCATTCCCGGCGGATTTTCCTACGGCGATTACCTGCGGACGGGCGCCATTGCCCGGTTCGCCCCGGTCATGCAGGACGTAATGGATTTCGCGTCTTACGGCGGCGCGGTGATCGGCGTCTGCAACGGATTCCAGATACTGACCGAGTGCGGCCTTTTGCCCGGCGCCCTGATGCGCAACCGCGATCTGAAATTCATCTGTAAAAACCTTCACCTCCGCGTCGAAAAAAACGGGACTATGTTTACCGGCGATTACCATCCGCATGAAGTCATACGTATCCCTGTGGCGCATGGCGACGGAAATTTTTACGCCGATCCGGAAACGCTGCGTGACCTGGAAGACAACAACCGCGTCGTTTTCCGCTATTGCGCCGAAGACGGTTTCGTTACCGAGGCCGCCAATCCCAACGGTTCGCTGAACAACATCGCCGGAATTATTAACGAGCGGGGAAATGTCCTCGGCATGATGCCGCATCCGGAACGATGTTCCGATCCCGTGCTCGGCAATACCGACGGAGCTCGCCTATTCACCTCGCTGGTCGCATCCATCGGAACGGTCGTCGCCTGATAAAATTACGCGCTTATCGGGACGACTCGCTTGTGTCTGCCCCGAATCGCCTGAAGGGCGTCATTTAGACCGACACTCGGATTGTCATTTTGAGAAGCGCATCTTTGCCGACAGCTTTTCTGGCCGTTTTACTGAAAATACAGGATAATAGGTTTAGACAAAGATTACCATTACGTTCTCGTCGGACATCCTACCAACAAATACCTGTGGATATTGTGCAGGAAGAAAACGCTGGATGATTCCGGTTATAACCGATTGGAAGAAAAGCCCGACTTTCGGGTTTCAACATTTGAATGCTTGGCTGGGTAAATCAGGAATGCGAGTAAGCATTAAACTAGTAAAAGCATCGAAACTAAAACGCAAAAAAAAAAGGGAGAAAAATCTCCCTTTTTTTTGTTCAGAAACATAAAACTTATTTTTTCATAAAAGTCGCGGGCATCGTAAAAGATTTTTTGTGTGTTGCCGCAACGTGAACCGTTTTTAAGGCTTTCATGGCGCGGTTCATTGCGCGGGCATGATGCCTTACTAACTGAGTTTTCTGCGCTTTGTTCAGTCTGGTTTCTTTAATCTTGTTAAACACGACATACGGCTTTTTCGCGGCTTTCAGCATGGTTGCTTCTTCTGGAACTCCCATCGCCGGTAATAACGCCCAGTATACGGTTGGGTTCGGATGATCATACCAGGTCGAGAGAGTTAAATCGCCGGTTCCGCCAATGTAGAGCGTGTCATATTCATAAACCGGGTTATCATCAGCATCGAAATCAACTAAAACAGAATCAATGTATTCGACGGGCTCGTCAAATATATCCAACGCAACCTCGAAAGCGACGCCTGTTTTATTTAATTGCGCTTCGTCGAGAATGAAGTTTTCATCCTCATCAGAATAACTTGTATCTTTTACGGTTCCGGAGAATGCGACCGTGCCCTCCGCCAGGGTATCACTCAGAGTATTTTTGTTAACGGCCTCAACGGCGATGGATCCAGTATAAAACCAATACCAATCATTCTCATCGTTGATTAAGGCATACAAGTAGGACTCCAGTCCGAAGCTTTCTTCGTCAATTTCCAAAGCGTTTGATGCGTACCATTCATAAAAATTGCCGTCAATAGTCATTGTATCGCCGAAAGTATCGAACCATAGCTGGCTCAGCATAAACTGTGCGTCTTCGGTTGCGCTGGGTTCGTCCTCAAACATATCGCAATTAGAAAGAAAAAGAAAAGACGTCAACATTGCCGTCAGGCCTATGTATTTCAGATTATGTATTTTCATATAGAACCTCGTCAGTTTAAGGTAAAAAAATTGAATTCAATTATGCTGTCCGTTAGAACGGGATCATGAAACGCAACTGAAGATTATGTTGCGAAAATGTTTCAATGCTGTGAGATTTGGCAAAAGCATAATCAATTCGGAAAAATTTACCAACGTAGATTCCTGCTCCGGCGGCAATTCCGCCCTGTCCGAACCCGGCGCGGATGGGAAATGAGAAAAAGCTAACATTAAATTTGTATTCGGCGCCGACGCGGAAATGATCCAGAAATTTTTCATACAAATTGGTTTGATCCATCACGTCGTCGACGTCAAATCCGAAACCGAGGTTATCGTTATATTTATGGAAAGCTCCGGCTTTAAGGTTTCGGGTAAGCGGAATTTCGATCAGTTCGCGCTTAAGCGTTCCTTCCGCGCCTTTTAAATCTTTCTCCGTCCCGATGGCGTCCTGCAATACAAGCGCAACGGTGGTTTTTTCATCGTTCAGCGCGTACGTCATGCCGATATCCATCGCGACTTTCGAGTTGCCTTTTTTCAGATCTTTTTTGATTTCCTTGAGCGGGGTTCCAAGATCGTCGGCGGCGATTGAATTGACAACGGCGCGGCGGTTGATGTATTTCAGATTTGTTCCGATGGTGAGGTTTTTATTAATGCTTCGCGCATAACCCCCGACAAACGCGATATCCATGATTCCGAATCCGTCGGCCGACGGAAGACCGGTGACGGGATCCGTCTGCGCTTCTTCAAGAATTGAATCTATTTTGGCGTAATCTGAAACGGATAATGAACCGCCGGATGTGCCGCGTAATTTTGTCAGTCCGTTTATAACGCCGCCATTGCGGAGTTTGAGGGCGATATTGACGTTGGAATAAACGGCGAGTCCGAAATGATTATCGCCGAATGATTTCGACGCCATAACAGCCGGGAAAAGTCCTATACCGATCGGATCGGACTGGACCGTTGAGCTTAGTTTGTCAATCGACGAGGTGAGTTTGTTCAGTTTTGATATGGCCTGTTCGGCTTTCCTAATCTTGGTGGGATCCGCGGGGGCGTTTTGCAGAACGTTGAAGGCTTTCATCGCGTTTTGAAACGTACCTGGAGCTTTTTATAAATCGGCGCGATTGGCGGTCACTTGTTTAATGGCGCTGGTGATGGACGTCCCGACAAAGAAACCGATATTCGCGATTTCCACTCCGCCATGAGCGCGGCCAAGAAGGGCGGGATTATACAGCATGCCGTTGAATCCATATCCGTTAGCGGTATTAGTGTTCGCAGATCCAATAGCGGCAACGTCATTTTTTTGAAATCCCAGATCCAAAGCTTTTTTACTCTGAGCCATAATGGGCAAATGAGTTGTCAGGAAGAAAACAGCGATCATGCTGAAAACCGCTAAACGAAACAAAGTTTTGTTCACTTTCATAGACAGAGCCTTTCTTTAGGGGTCTAGGGATTCGGTTTGTTAAAATGGTTTGGCGGGGATTAACAC
>JBBIRG010000049.1:0-241 GCA_037441945.1 Bacteroidota bacterium
CCTTTCTACGTATAGCGAAAGCTACGCCGAAGCGAAGTCGTATTTTCCCGAACCAAAAGCATACCGGAATCTTCATGCCGAGGAATATCTTGATTATATCGCCAAGCTGAAAAAAAGCGTCAATATTCCGGTGATCGCCAGCCTCAACGGCGTATCCTCCGGCGGATGGATGAATTACTCCAAAAAAATGCAAGAAGCCGGCGCCGACGCCATTGAGCTGAACATTTACTACATCGCCGCC
>JBBIRG010000049.1:252-6222 GCA_037441945.1 Bacteroidota bacterium
TACACCAAGCCGCAGGACGTGGAACAAATGTACATTGACGACCTGAAAATGGTCAAGTCGCAGGTCAGTATTCCGGTATCGATGAAACTCAGCCCGTACTTCAGTTCGTTCGCCAACATGGCCGTCAAACTCGACCAGGCGGGCGCCGACGGACTGGTGCTGTTTAACCGTTTCTACCAACCGGACATCAATCTCGATACGCTTCAGGTTGAGCCCAGTCTTCAACTGAGCACATCCTATGACATCCGTCTGTCATTGCGGTGGATCGCGATCCTGTACGGCAACGTAAATTGCGGCATCGCGGCAACTTCCGGCGTGCACAGTTACCAGGACGCGCTGAAAATGATCATGTCCGGAGCGGACGCTGTTATGATCGCATCGGCTCTCCTGAAATCGGGTATCGGTAAAATCTCTGAAATCATCTCCGGTATGGAAACCTGGATGAAGGAACACGAATACGAATCGGTATCGAAGATGAAAGGAAGCGTCAGCTACCGCACCATCGCGGAACCGGCGGCCTTCGAACGAGCAAATTACATCAAGACGCTGCAAAGCTACAAGTAACTATCATTCAAATAGTATCATAAGCTCCCCTTACGGCAAAAGGAGGGGAGTTTTTTTTTCGCGTGATTCGGGGAAGAAGGAGACTACGGATTGATAGCGTGACGTTGAGGGACGGGCTGATTTTTCATTTGATATTCCGCCGATTGTTTACTATATTTCATGGTTTTTTAATATTAAGGACGACAGCATGATTTCATTGATCCTTATTCTTGTTCTGGCCTATTTGCTCGGTTCCGTTTCACCCAGCATCATTCTTTCGCGGCTGGTTAAAGGGGTAGACATACGGACGTTCGGAAGCGGCAACGCCGGCATGACGAACGCCATGCGCCTGCTCGGCGTTAAATGGGGATCGCTGGTCGCCTTTATTGACACGTTAAAAGGTTTTACGGCTTCCTGGGCGCTGACCACCTGGCTGTATTCGTCGGTTGATACGACGGACATGGACGTGATTCTGGTTCGCATTCTCGCCGGAACCATGGCTATGGCCGGGCATATATGGACCGTATTTTTCGGTTTTAGGGGCGGCAAAGGCGTTCTGACCATGGCTGGCGCGGTTTTAGGGGTAGCTCCTCTCCAGGTCGGCGTTTGTACGGGTATATTTCTCCTAGTTTTGGTAACGACCCGGTACGTTTCGCTGAGTTCGATAATTTCATATACTTGCTTTCCTGTGGTCGTATTTGTATTTCAAATGATTTTTCAGGTTGAAACATCGTTATATCTGAAAATATTCAGTTTCCTGATCGCCGGCGCTATCATTTTTACGCATCGTGAAAATATCAAAAGACTTATCCGGGGCGAAGAACGTAAAATCGGTATGAAAAATCAAACGACCAATCAATCCTGATCCAATGGTTCACTCCCTGCAGGCGCGGCAATTGCTATTTCCATTCAATAAAAAAAACTTGCTCTATCTGTCGGCGTTTATTATCGGCGCCACAGGGCTGGCGCTGATTATCCGGTCGTCGATGAAAGCGGCCGCCGGATCGCCCGAAGCGCTATGGACGATGATCGCTTTTTTTTCGGCTATCCTGGTTTTTGCCTGGCTGATCCGGGCTTACTGGCAGGTTATTCTTGACCAAAGCGATATACTGGACGTTTTCCGCAAGACCGCCCGAGAAAAAAAATCCAGGGTCGAGCCTGCGCTTATCCGAACCGACCGTACCAATCTTTTTTTCAAGGAACAGGGATACCGTTTCCGGTTGAAAGAATATCTTGCTGAAACGGAAATCAATCTGATCCAAATCGAAATGGAAACGCCTGATCATTTTATTTCACAAACCGGATCTTATTATCTGGTCTTTCGCATTCCTTCTGAATTCAAAGAACGCATCGCGTTTATCCATCCCAAATCCGCAATTGAAAACCAGCCTGATACCCTTCTTTATTGCCCGGACATCCCCAACGGCGAAGCGCTTAAATCCCATGCTGTCGCGATGATCTTTACGTTCCATCCCGCAGAATGGACGGACAGTCTGTTTGATAACCCGTTCATCGTCAATGATCTAAACGTGCTTTTTTCTATTTACCGCCTGAAATATATTTCGCTGGCTGACGGAAAGCTTACTGCCGTGAAAGTTGGAATCGTCGATTCCTGCGCGTACGATATCGAAGCCTATCATCTGCTTCACCGCCTGGTTCAGCTAATTCAGGATCATTTTAAACGTAATTCAGTATAAAACCAACAGGAGATTCCCATGTCCGATGAAACCATGGAAACCGGATCCAATCCCATGAAAACCTGGCTGTACGCCCTATCGGCCGTATGCGCCGTTTTGCTGATCAGCTCCGTTTATTTGTTGTACAAGACAACCGGAAACGCCGGCGCGGCGCCGGTCAAGATCGGCTTTGTCCGTTCCGAACAGATCCTGCAGCAATACAAGCCCGCATTGGCCGTCCAGCAGCAGCTTCAGAAGGAAACCGCCGACGCCCAGAAAGATCTTGAAAAACGCTACAAAGAGCTTCAGGCAATGGACGCCGATATCAAAAAAAAGTCGCAAATCCTGACGATGCAGGCGCTTGCCCCGCAGATTGAAAAAATGCAGCGAAAGCAGAATGAATTTCTGCAGCTTCAGCAGTCCATTCAGCAGCAGGTTTCCCAGAAGCAGACCGAAATGCTGGAGCCGATTTTTCAGGACATCAGCAATTTCATTAATAAATATGGACGAGATAACGGATACGCGGTTGTTTTCGGGACACCGGTGGAAGGAATCATTGTGTACGGGGATCCAGCTAACGATCTGACGGAAACAATCGTTTCCGAACTGAACGCGCGAGTTCCGCCGACGCTGCCTGCTCCGTACAATACCGGAACCGATACGATAAAAAAATAAACAAGCCAATGAAATGCTCTGCAGAGACCGGATTTTCTGAATCCGGTCTTGGCAGATTTTTTTGGCGACGGATTCACCGATTTCCGGAATAAATCAGATCATGTGATTCTGTAAAAATTTATTTCAGCTTGCATACATTATCATGAGCCTGCCCATAACATTTATCACGAGAGAAACCCGGAATAATCTTCACGGTGTCAACGCCATATTGGGCTGCCTTGAAAAATATGTAGATCCGGAATTATGTTATACCGCCTATTCCGAAGATGCCGAAGATCTGGTCCGGACTGCAGAACATGCCTCGGGGCAGGGCCGGCTTCCGGTGATCGCCTGGTCGTTCCATACACCGGAAACGGAGGACGTTCAAAAAAACCTGAATCACATCAAACAATGCCTGGTGCATACGGAAGTCAAATTCATTGCCGGAGGCGCTCACGCGAGCGCTTGTCCCGAATCAACGCTTGCGATGGGATTTGATTTTGTATTTTGTGGTGAAGGCGAAAAACTCATCCTCGATTTCATCAACGGTCTGATCGTACAGGATGAAACGATCTTAAAAAGCCGAATCATCCGGTCGCTGGAAAATGAATATATCAGCCTTGATTTGTATCCGGCCATTCCGGAACGTTCGCTGAAACTGAATCCGGTTGAAATCACGCGGGGCTGCATCTATGGCTGCTCTTTCTGCCAGACTTCTTATTTATTCGGCAAAAAATTCAGGCACCGTTCTGAGGAAACGATCCTCGGCGCTGCGGAATTGTTGATCCGGCGCGGCGGTCATTTTCTCAGGATGACGACGCCGTCCGCTTTTTCCTACGGTTCGCCGGATGCGCAACCGCGATTGGACAAAGTCGAATCATTGTTGAAAAATCTCCGCGCGATCATGGGTTCGGAACGAAAAATATATTTTGGGACATTTCCTTCTGAAATCCGGCCGGAGCATGTTTCCTGTGAAGCCATGCAAATAATGAAACGATACGTCGATAACGACAATATCATTATCGGCATACAAAGCGGTTCGGAAGAATTGATGAAAAAAATGGGTCGTTGCGCGGATACGGATATCGCGGTTCGTTCAGTCGAAACCGCTATACATTGCGATTTCAGGGTGAATGTCGATTTCATTTTCGGGTTACCGGGCGAGGATGATAACGACCGTGAAGCGACAATCCGCCTCATGCGCCGTCTGTCAGAATTGGGTGCGAACATTCACGCGCACTGGTTCATGCCCTTGCCGGGAACTCCGTTAGAAAATCAGATACCCGCGGAACCGGGTGCCGGTCTGCAGAAAGAACTCAACCGTCTTATGACCGAGGGTAAAGTCTACGGCGACTGGAGAAAACAAAAAAAATAAAAATAAATTTATTTTTTTATTTTAACTTTCGATTAAGAATGATTATAACTCTTATTGTAGTGATTCTATTCCTTGAATTTTACATGAACAAAGTATTTCTTAAACCCCTACCCTAAACCACGGACTAATGTCCCCGCATCACAGCAGGTTCAGTTTATTGACCTGCTTGGTTCAGCATGTAATGAGCTTGACTCTGCCATCAACCGTCGCTTAGGAATGGAAAAAAAGGGATCAGTTCGAAATCGCACTTAATGTCCGATTATTTGTAGAAAAATCAAACATTGAAAAAGCTAAACCGCCTTCGGATCTGATTTTACGCTAAGTATTCAGCCGCGGAAAAATGCAACTCTCACGGCCGAAAAAGTAGCGAATGAGGCATTAAAAAACTGAATGACACGGACGTCCCCGTCAACAGCCGTGAAAAAGTGAAATTATTAATTGTCTCAAAATAGTAACAACATTATCGAAAAATAATTCATGATTCGCCGGCGCCTTGTTGTTTCCATAAGAGGACATGAGTAAATACATCAATACAAGATTTCTCTCCCGACAAGTCGGGATCGAGGGACAATCGGGCGAGAAATCTTGTATTATAATTTTTTTTGTTATCATGCTAATGGGTAGGGTTTGAATCGATTAACAAATTTATGTTTTAATCACTGTCGTTTTAATTATGAAACTATTAATAAATGATTTGAGGGATATCAGTTCATCGGCGCTGGAACAAAAAAAGTAAAGCGCTGATTTTCGCGGTTCGCTGGATGATTGATCCGGAGGGCGAAACTAATTTCTCGTCTTATATCTTGTTCTGCGCAATGAAGACGCTTGCGTGACTACATCGAGACCGCGATAAAGATCATTTAAGTTTTGCCAAAGCGAAATGACACATGCCATGAGCAAAGAAGACTTTCAATCGCTGACAGAAATTTTATGGAGTTGATATTTCATTTCTCGCCGTACATTTCATTCCACCATTCCGGCTGGCCCTTCAGCTGGCGGTCGAACCAGGCCAGGATGGTTTTGGTCCACAACAGCCGCTTAGAATACTGCATGATCTGATGATTTTGATCGTCCAACTGAATCAGTTCCACAGGCCGATTCAGCAGTTTCAGCGCTGTATATAACTGTATGCTTTCGCCAACCGGAACATTGGTATCGGATGCGCCGTGGAGGAGAAGCAGGGGCGTTTTGATTTTATCTGCTGAAAACAGAGGACTTTGGTTCACGTAAATGTCTTTCCGGTTCCACGGAAAACTATTCGCCGTCGCCATGCCGCTGTACGCGTATCCCCAGTATCCCTCGCCCCAGTAACTGGATATCGAACTTATGCCGGCATGTGAAATTGCCGCAGCGAACATATCGGTCTTGGTCATCAGGAGCATGGTCATGAAACCGCCGTACGACGCGCCGATACAGCCGACGCGTTTTTTGTCCACAAACGGATGGGCATCTAGGAATTTTTTTGCGCCGTCGATGATTTCATCGGCCACGGTGATTCCCCAGTTGTTGACATGCGCCGCGGAGAAGGCTTGTCCGTATCCCTTTGCGCCGCTCGGCTGAAGCGCGTAAACGATATAACCGTTGGCGGCGTAGAATTCTTTTGGATAGCGCCCGCCGAAATCGCGCGTTACCGGCGTCGTACCGCCGTAATAGTACACGATGCACGGATAAGATTTTGCGGGATCAAAGTCAGGCGGGTAATGAACATAACCGTCGATTTCT
>JBBIRG010000049.1:6241-8841 GCA_037441945.1 Bacteroidota bacterium
AATGTCCAGCGCTCCACTTTTCCGAAACGGACATTCTGATAATATTCTTTTGCCGGGTCAAAGAAAATCTCAGACCGGTTTGCCGAAAGATCGATACGATAGGCCTTTTGCGGACTGGCCGCGCCGGAACCGTAAAACACTCCTTTCAGAGCCTTACCGGCAAGATCAAATCCCGATACGGCGTCAATGCCCGTTCCGATGAGTTCGTATTTTCCATCTTCAGGGCGATAGCGGTATAGGTTACTGAATGAACGGTCGGTAGTCTCAAAATAAATATTTCCGTCAGCGGCATTCCAAACGGCGTGATCGATGGACGGATTAAAGGTCAGGCTGATGCATTTGATTGTTTTTGTTCTGAAATCGTAAATATAAGCCTGATTGTCATAATCGTTGGGAATCATTTTTTTATCGGGCAGATTCAATCCGGCGTTATTGAAAAGCGAGGGTCCGCCGGTTACCAGCAATTGATTTCCATCAGGCGACCATACGGCCTCGCCAAACCAGGAAAGCATCCACAGGGAGTCAATCTCCATGGTTTCGAGATTCATGACGGAAATATACGTGTCCGTATACGGCCGTCGCGCCAGGTTTTCTTCCTGCCGGATGAATAAAATATTTTTTCCGTCGGGACTGGCGGAGTATAGATAGGTGGACAGCGGCCCCGCGGTGAGGCGCTCGGAAAACCCGCTTTCGATATGAACGCGGTAAAGATAAGTTCGGTCTGCCGATCCTGGCTGTCTTCCTTTTAATCCGTCGGTTTTTTTCAGTCCGGTTTTGTCTGTTTCGTTTTTTTCATTCAGTTCATAAAAGATATTCCTGCCATCCGGCGACCACACATACCGGCTGAAATGTTTCTGTTTTTCAAGCGCGGGCTTCAGTGTTCCCGTTTCGTAATCCATGATCCACAGGGTGGTTTCTTTATTGGCATGGGTGGTATAACTCAGCCTTCTTCCCGCTGGCGCCCACTGAACCTCCGACATCCCCGACAATCCGCGGGTGGAGTGAATCAGTTTACCATCGGATGTTTGCCGTATCTCGGTCCACGTTTCCGTCTGATCGCCTTTTGATTTCGCCAGGCTGACGGCCGCCCATTCGCCGTCGGGTGTGACGATCGCTTGAGTGATCCGCGGTGGTTCCAGTATATGGCTTATAGTAACCGATTGAAGGGGATCGGTGGAAAGCTTCAAATCGCCGGAAAAATTCTTTGACAGGATGATTCCACCTTTTAGTTTCCATTCGCGGTCGCAACCGGGATCGCGCAGGTTTTTAACAATCAACAGGTGTTTACCGGTTTCGAGATTCACTTCAGCTTCCGCCTTACCCGGTTCTTTACGCGATGTATCGTCAGCCGAAGATTTGGTTGTGATGAGTTTTCCATCGATGAATGCCTGAAAAAGATGAGATCCGGAGAGGATCAATGTGATTTTCATCCAGCGTTTTATTTCGATGTAAACGGCTGTATACGAACCCTCGTATGTTTCAGAGGATTTATCCGAAAATATAAACCCGGTTGAATCTGAAAACAGTTTATTCCACTTCAAAGGCTGATCCCGCCATGAAAATGTCGCGCCTTCGGTGGGTTGTATCCGGCTGATATCCGCCCATTCGGATTCGATAAGATGTTTACCTGAAAAAATTTCTTTTTTCATGTTCGGGCGTTCATGAAAGGCCGGTTTGAAAACCGGGAAAGGCCCTGCTGAAATCCATTCGCCGATCGTTATCGTTTCATTTTTTTCATTGGCGGTTAAGGGGGCAGCGGTGATTATCGCGCCCATTGAAAGCCAGACAATGAACAAACGTGTCTTCATAATAATTCCTTGGCAATGTTATCGTTTCGGTTCGGTTTTCTGTCATCATAAACGAACGAATGTAAAGAAGCGGACGGATAATAACAATTAAAAACAATGTTACTGTAGGAAAGCGGCTGATTCGGTCCGGAGTTGATTTGTTGCGCACAATTGAAGAAAAAAAAAGGACCCTGCGTTTGCAGAATCCTTAATCATGCGGTGCTTTTTTTTTTAAGCGTCGGCGGTCTTCGGATAAACGCTGACTTTGAGGCGTTTTTTGTCCTTGTTCTCAAACTTCACGATGCCGTCGGTCAGGGCGAAGATGGTGTCGTCCGTTCCGATGCCTACATTTTTGCCTAAATGAAATTTGGTTCCGCGCTGGCGGACGATAATATTGCCGGCCAGAACGTACTCACCGCCGTACTTCTTCACGCCGAGCCGCTGTCCGTGGCTGTCGCGTCCGTTGCGGGTGCTGCCTAAACCTTTCTTATGCGCCATACTTTCTCCTTGGCTTTTGCCGGTTACTTACTGATTGAATTGACCATGACTTCCGTGAACGGCTGTCGGTGACCTTTTTTCTTCTGGAATCCTTTACGGCGGTATTTGCGGTAATGGATCACTTTGTCGCCGAGGCCATGGGACAGTACAGTCGTCTCAACGCGTGCACCTTGAACGGTAGGCGCGCCGATATGGACGTCGCCATTTCCGGAAACGAGCAGAACCTGATCGAATACGATCTGATCGCCGACTTCCGCTTCAGCAATGCGCGGGATCACCAGCGATTTCCCGGATTCGCATTTAAACTGAAAACCT
>JBBIRG010000049.1:8851-10182 GCA_037441945.1 Bacteroidota bacterium
GATATCAACTACTGCGTACATAGTACCTCCAAAATAGTCTTCGCCCCAAAGGGGCATTAATTAAGATACGAAGTATAGAATAAAAAACCGATATTTGCAAGTATTTTTTAATTTTTTAAAAATTTGGCGTTAGCGAGCCGGCATTCAGAGAGCGCGTAACCCTCGGAGCCTCTCCTTGACTTCCAGATCGTCCGGAAACTGTTTCAACAGATCTTTCCAGATTTGTATTTCACCCTCACGGTCTTTCTTTTCACGGCAAAGAAAAGCCAGGTTGATATACGCTTCCGTGTAATCCGGATAGAATTCGATCAGTCGCCGGTAATGTTCTGCGGCTTTTTCCGTTTCGCCCATTTTCATGCATGTCGCGGCGAGGTTGAACCGCAACGCGCGGTTTTTTGGATCGGTTTTCAATCCTTCTTGGAAACAACGGATAGCTTCCATCGGGTTATTTTGATCGCAGTGACAAAGCCCGGCAAGGTTAAGCGCGGCCGCATCTTCCCGCCTGGTTTTTAACGCCTGCCGAAGATAGAACAGCGATTCGTCTGTGTTTTTCTTTTCAAACGCGATTTTTGCAAGTAAATACGCCGAAGGGGAATGCCGTGGATTCAGTTTCAGGGCTGTTTTCAGGCATTCGGCGGCGAGTTCCGCGTTTCCTTTTCTTTCCAGGATCAGGCCGAGATGATACCAGGCGTCGTCTAATTCAGGGCGGTTTTTTACTATCCCGGTAAAAACATCCTGAGCGTCGTCGAGCCGGTTCCGCCGGAGCAGGTCTATGCCTTCCTTATATTGTTTGCGGATGGAAAAATGAGAAACAAAGTCAGAAAAAAAACGTACCATGGTTTATGTTTTATTGATTTTATTATAAAAAAAAAATATTATATAGGCCGAAACGTTCACATACATTCATGATAATGAATTATTCAGTCATACGGAATCATTTTTTTTGTCTGTGAAAATAAAATGTGAAAATAAAAGTTCAGAAATCAATTATAAACATACGTCAAGCCCGATTCCGGTTTATCATCTTTTCCGGAACCAGAAGTATTTTTTAATCAAACGAAAGGATCTGATGAAAATGAAAACGCGCGTTATACTGCTCGCTGTCTTGTTCATGCCTGGCTTTCTTTATGCCCAGTCCACACTGCCGTCATACTATGCCCAGAAGGATTTCCTGATGGCTTCCCCGGGGGCCATGGGCAACGGTTTATACGGAGTTGACAATCCCGCGCTTCTGAATTACCTGCGGAAACCGGACGCAGCTTTCGCCTGGACGGATCAGAACGGCAAATGGAATGATTTCAACAAATGGGGATTATTCACCGCCATACCGC
>JBBIRG010000050.1:0-1272 GCA_037441945.1 Bacteroidota bacterium
TTTTATATACAGTTTCTTTAACATACATCAGAATTCCCAGCACACCCGGCGCGGCCAATAACGCTATCAGCGGATGAAACATCACGCGAAACCTTGCCAACGGCGTAAGTCCGGTCATCGCAATGTGAAATACGATGATTAATAAAAGAATTACAATCACCGTACTTTGCTTCGGATATTGCCTGATCCGGAACACCGTTATCGCCATTCCGGCGATAGTCAGTAACAATAATAAAAAATTTAGGAATAAAAACATAATGATTTCTTTTTGCCGAATCAGTTCCGTCAGCCGGTTAACTATACCGCCTATATCTCCGATTCGGTTAAAAAATCCTTCCGACGGCTGTTCATACAAAACTGCGTCAAGCGTAAACCGGTCCGGATCGATCAGAATTAAAAATTGACTTAAGAGATATTGCTTCAGAAATATATCCCAGTGATCGGATAGGATTTCATTTGCTTTCTGCCTGTACTGAAAAAGTCTTTCGCGGGTAACAATATCATCCTCAAAAACCGATTGGGATTCGTTAATTTCACGCCGGATTCGTTCAACCGCTTCACTGCGAGTAATATTTTCCGCTTTCGCTTTCACCGTCGCCGCTTGATAAAATAAAAGTTGATAATCCTGTATCGATGAAACTTGCGCTATTCCGGCAACCGAATAATTCCTTACGATCCAGGGCGAAACGGTCAGCAAAAAGAAAAGCGAAATGGCGGAATAACTCACGGCGAGAAATTTTCTGTTCACTTTATGGCGGATGAACATGTAAACCGCAACCGGCGCAAACAAAAAAACAAAGTAAAAACTCATCGGCTTCGTCAGCGTCATCAGTCCAAGCGCGATGCCGGCGAAAACACTCCACTGGTATTTCCGGTACTGATGCGATTGAATCAGAGACAATGCAAACGAAATGCAAAAAAAGGCATAAAGTGTTTCGGCCATCAGCAGCGAGCCGTTGGCAATTCCTGATAAATCAAAACAATACAGCGATAATGCCGTTGCGGAAACAGCCGTTGAGAAAAAACGTACGGCTATCTGCCAAATCAGGACAGCGATGACCAGATAAAAAAACAGGTGCGTCCCGGTTACGATCATCGGATGATACTGCGGACCTGTGATAATTTTCCATAATGCTATCCATGCGGGATATACGGGAGTACGGCGCGTATCGGGAATGGCAGGATTATTTGCTGATTTCGAATAAAGCCCGAATTCGGTTAAATTATGTGCGATTTGTTCAAATTCTTTTCCATCGCCGGTATAAATTTTAT
>JBBIRG010000050.1:1307-9980 GCA_037441945.1 Bacteroidota bacterium
ATTACAAGCCCCGTTCCGGCAATAATGATAAACGCGCGTGATTTCATAACGGTTATGAATAAAACCGTCGTTCTTTATTTCCTGATTACGGCGATTTTCCCGGTTTTCCCCTTAAATTTAGTCATGGCGCTCTCGCTCGGATAGACATGATAAAGATAAATACCGCTGGCGACAGTTTGGCCTTTGCTGTTCTTTCCGTCCCAGATAACGGATGACGTAATATTGGAAACGCTGATTTTACGGACAATTTCTCCGGATACGGTCATGATGGCAATATAGGATTTATCCGGAACGGAAAGGAACGAGACAAAGTCATGCTGGCCGACAATGAACGGGTTCGGATAAGCTGTAACCTTTTCGCCCGCAGCTGCGGCGGCCAGCGGATTCTTCAGGCGCGACAGCCCTTTACTGTAACTGCCGAAATAGATATACCGCCCGTCCGCGTCGGACGTGATACTGACAATGTTATTATCGACTAAACGGCTGTTCTCTTTTGTATAATACACCCAGTTCCCGTTCGACGTCAGCAGGCTGACGCCTTCCGCCGTGGCAATCCATTTATTGTTAAAACGATCAATGTGAATATCCTTGATGTATACGCCCTTAGGTCCCTCTGGATACTCATATTTTTCGCTCAATATCCCGTTGTACGATTGTAATCCTTTATCCGTTCCGATCCAGACCGTATAATCTTTGTCCTCGGCAATCGCTGTCGTGTTGTTGCTGATCAGGCCTTTGGTGCTGTTGATACTCAGGACAGATGTCGAATTAATGTCTAAAACATTGCCTGAAGGACGGAGAACGATCAATCCTTTGCTGTCGCTTGTTAAATCGACCGGATAGGTTGTGACCCAGTACTGGCCGTAGGAATCAAGCATTACCCTAAAGGGATTAATTAAATTCATCAGTTTCGCTGGACTGTAATAATAAAACTGATTCTCCGTCTGGTTATAAATGCAAAGAGCCTTTTCATTACCGCAGGGCTTCTGAACGGAAATGAAAATATTTTTTCCGGGACCTTTAAATACGTTATTAATCATGGTCACGCCCTGAGGGCACAATCCCAGCATAGCGTCCAGTCCGTTTTGGGCGTTGAACACCTGAACGGTTCCGTTTTGCGGATTGAAAACGGCCAGTCCGTGCGACCAGCTGCCCAGCCATATTTTTCCGGAATCGTCCACAGTGATATTCTGAAAATTATTTGTCGGCAGGCCGGGCAAAATGGATGAATGAAAATTTTCCCAGTTTTCCGTTTTTGTGTCGAGACAGTAAAATCCCGGGCCTGAGAAACCGTAGGCGCTGAGCGAACTGCACCATAATCGGCCCTGCGCGTCAAATTTCAGGCCTGAGAAATAATTCGCGCGCGGAGCGTTGGGCGTAAAACATTTCCACGGATTGCCCTGTACGCACACTTCGCCGCGGTCGTTCAGCAGTACAAATTTATCGTTGATCTTTCCGGCAAAAATCGTTAAGCCGAAGGCTTTTCCGGTTGAATCCGCCAGCGTAAGGCTGATATTTTCCCATGTGTCTATATTCAGCCGATAGACCGCGCCGGAATGATAAGCGTAAAGTTCTTCATTAGCCGAAAGCAAAGTGTAATTCGCCGTGGGTAAACCGGTCGTGATTTGTTCAAACAAGCCGCTGATTTCATTATACCGGAATATCTGCCGGTTGTTTGTGGAAACGTAGAACCGGTTACGGTATACGGCGATGGATTTCATGGAACCGGAAGTCAGGCCGGATTGATTGCTGTAAACCGTCCATGAAGCGGGCGCCTGAAAATTTGTGTTATACCGGTTGGAGCGGGCAACAGCGGTAGCCGTCATGCACCAGATATAATTCCTATCGGCGGCACAAAATAAAACGCCGGTCTGCGCGGGCAGTGTTCCCAGCCTTGTCGCGACGCCTGTGACGCTTAAGGAATCAAGACGGTATAAAATGAAACTTTCGCCGGTCGCGATAAAAAGCGAATCGCCTGAAACGGCTAAGGATTGGATAATGGCTCCGGATAACGCGTTGTCCGCAAACCATTCGCGGCTGAGCGTGCTGAAAAAATTCAGGCTCCCGTCCGCTCCCGCCGCAACGATTCGGTTCCTTGCACGGTCCGCCTTAATGCCGCGCATCGGGTTCTGCGTCAGCCCTTCCGTATTCGTAAAAACCGTAAAACCGGAAGCGCTTACGGAAAATTCAACTACTCCGCCGTCGGAGGCAATCCAGACCGAATTCCCGGAAACAGCCGCGTCCCGGATATCGCCAACGGACGTATAGGATTTCCAGTCCCGGTCGGCCTGAGCCGCCGCCGGTTCACATAAAATCGGAATGAAAATAACACTGAAAAAAGATACGGTTCTGACAAATTTTGAAGCTAACATGAAATGCTTTCTATGTGTTTTTTTCTATATATTTTTCATTAACTGGATCATCTCAATGGCGGTCATCGCCGCTTCCCATCCTTTGTTTCCCATTTTAGTCCCGGCGCGTTCGACGGCTTCCTCGATGCTCTCGGTCGTTAAAATGCCGAAGATGACCGGTATACCGGTATTCAGCCCGACCAGCGCGATGCCTTTTGTAACCTCCCCGGCGATGTAATCAAAATGCGGGGTACCTCCCCGGATCACGGCGCCGAGGCATATTATTGCGTCGTACTTACCGCTCTGGGCGGCCTTCTGAGCGGCCAGCGGAATTTCAAACGAGCCGGGTACCTTAATCAGGTCGATCAGGTCGGCATTGCCTTCGTGGCGTACAATGCAGTCGACGGCGCCGTCCAATAACCGGTCGGTGATGAACGAATTAAATCGGCCCTGTACAATCGCCAGCCGGGCATTCTTCGCGGATAATTTGCCTTCAATGCATTTCATAAGGGTTTTCCTCTTTGTTAGAAACTCATTAGGATTTTCGGCATGAATACCATTTTATCATTAACCATGCACGGATCAACTCTCAGTCCCGCTTCAATACGGGCAGATTCCCGGTTTTTGCGTTTCACCGTCCAGGCGGCGTCGATGGCGCTTAAGAAATGATTGACCATGATGACGCCCGTCAAGTTGCGCGAATAACGGAAATAGCGGTTGCTGGTGTTTCGCATGCCGCGGTACTTAATCATGTTCGGCGTGAGTGTTTTGTACGTATATCCGGTTGGCGATTCACCGGCGGCGGGCCCCGGGACCGAAGCATCGCTCCAGCCGAGCGCAAACTGCTCCGGGTATTTGTAAATCATCTCATAATACTGCTGCATACCGCTTCCAAACAGATGGTGTGTGGATACGCCGGTCTTTCGGCCCCAGTCGCTTTCCTTTTCTCTTAATAAATCTTTATTTATGTTATTGTTTGATTTTCTTCCAAGCTCAAAAGCGGCCAGCCCAAGCTGGTCTTCGAGAAAAGCAAGATATTTGTCGATATCCCAGTGTTCGTTTGCGTATTTTTCAAATTTATTCTCGTATTTCTTGCCTTTTGACTTATAATGAAAATACAAAGTCCAGCTGACCGCTTCAACCGCCAGAAAACCCGCTCCTTTGATCGGGCTCTCATTGCCTTTCTGCGCGTACAGTTGCCCGGTTCCGGGTAGTAAGAGCGAGAAAAACATTCCTTTTCTGACGGATTTTTTTTTGCCCTGTGGAGAAATTGACGGTGAGAAATTCACGGCAGGATTTTCTAACTTCCCGTAATCGCGGTTCAAAACCATTGTTTGTGTTCCCTGTTCCGCTGCTGGAATAACATTTTCGGAAAATAAATAATCAACCGATTGCGCCAAACCATGACCTGAATATGCCGACGCAAATAAAACGGCCCCCGCGAAGGCCGTAAAAATCAAATTATTTCTTCTCTTCAAGCTTTTTCTCTTCTTCTTCGATTAAAGTGATGTTGATGGATGAAACGGTTTCATGCCCCGATATCAGGTCTTTCACCAGTACGTCAAGCGTGGCGATGCCTTTCGGCAGTTCGCTGACGTCAAAGGCGATATATTCCTTTTCATGCATGGATTTTCCTTCCTTCATCGTTATCGTCGAAGTACCCGCCGCCTGCCTGGAACTGAACAGTCCAGTGACTGCGCTGATAAATGACTGGCTGGTTTCGGACATTTTGATGGAATAAGAAACCTGATAGGAACTTTTGCTCTCATTGTTCAGTGTCAGATTATAAATCTCATAATAAATCCACAGCGGCTTCGTTTTGACGATTCCCGCTGCGGGATTCGGCACCACCCGCAGGTTGCTTTTCGGTTTAAGGTATTTGTCCCGGCTCAGCGTTGTCTCGACGTATTGAGCAATTTCGATATTGCTGACAGTCAGCGTATCCTGCGAATAATCTCTCACGGATACCATAAACTGGTAAATGCCGACGCGATCTTTTTCATTGTTGCGAATATCAAGCGCCAGATTGTATTTTCCGGGTTCGAGACTGTCGATGACTAACTGATCAAGGAAAAAATGCGTCTGTTTTTCATTGGTGGTCGCGTTGATAGCGTAATTCCGCTCGATGGAACGGATCTCGTTATATTTCATGTCATAAACCCGTAAAATCAGATTGACATTCGTAAAGTGTTTATCCGGATGGCTGACGCTAGGAATAAAAACCATTTGGTTAAACGGGACAACGTAATAATATTCAAGCCGCGATAAATGTTTGCCTGATTTGAAAGTCGCGACATTGAAGTTAATCGGCAGATGCGGAGCGCCGGCGTCAAACTCGAAGTACTGACCGCCCCGCAGTGTATTATGTCCCAGGTCGTCCATGCGGTATTCATTGGTTTGCAGCCATTTCGATGCATGATCGATTAATCCTTGATAAGCCGTTATCGATCCGGCTCCAAACGGTGTATTCAAAATTTCTTCCTTGATTCGTGTTTTTTCAACATCTCTTTGGGTACGAATTTTCTGCGCAATGGTCATATAAGCCGGATGATACATAGACCGTTCCTCAAACATATCGATGATATCCTGTGTTTTTGCGTCATTATTGACAGCGTCTAAAAGAGATCGGAGTTCGTATTCCGCGCCCATATTGACAAAATCCAACGCCAATCCGCTTTGAATCTTGTCATAAACCCATGTCTCGTTTTCCTTAATGCTTTGCCGCGCCTGACCCACAAACTGAACGTCCGGTTTTCCCCAGCGGATATAAAGCATGCCGCGATCGTCGTAAAAGGGCGAGCGTGATTTGGAAAAACGCGATCGCGCGTAACTCAGGCGCCGGTAATGCTCGATCAGTCTTTCATTGACCGCATTGGTGGGATTAGGATCGCGGCGTTTCCAAAATATTTTCAGGTATTCCAGCTTTTCCTCTTTGTGACTCAAACTGTCCCATTTTATTTTTTCTTCTTTGGTTGAAATATCGCGAGCGTCTATGAATAAACTATTTATTTTTTTTTCCGACTGAATCCCATTCAATCCCGCGTAAAATGCTTCCGAGGCTTCCTCCGTCTTATTCATATCCATATAAGCCAACGCGATCCTTATCAAAGGCCACGTATCATTCACATCCATCAGGGCGCCCTGTTTGAAAGCCTCCACCGCTTTCTCATTTTTTTCCATTTTGATATAAACAGTACCGATCTGCATCCAGATATTTTCGAAACCGAAAGTCCGGTAAGGATCGGGATCGTTCTTGATCTTTGAAAAAAGCGTGTCGGATTTTGCGTAATTACCGTCTAACCGCTCCAGCAAACCGCGGAGGAAAATGGACTCATGGTCCGGTTTCATTTCCATGTCCCAGCGGTTCAGCGCCTCGTTGGCCCGTTTCAGGTTATCGGCGAAAAGCCGGGCGATCTTTCGGAGCCCGCCGGACATTTCCTCGAACTGCATCAGTTCCGATGCCGCGTAGGGTTTCAGGTAATGGACCGACATCGTATCGATAAGCGATTTTTTTCCTTTTTTCTGCTGAGCGCATATCTGCTGGGCATGGGTGAGCATGACCGAAATTAATACAAATAGCGTCCAAAGCGCGACTGTTCTGGTTTTCATGGTTTTTCCTGGGGTTTATTCATACAATGCGTGAATATAAAATTCCGGAAATCAAAATGCAAATCAATTCATTGAAAAATTCAAAATAAAAAAACAAAAATAAAAAACTTGATTATATGACCCCTAAAATAGTACAATAATTTTATATAACAAATCAATCATGATAAAAGGTCAAGCAAGGTTATGAAAGCTACTTTTTCACGGATAAGCGGATTAATGAATTTCAGTATAATGATGCTCATCCCCGCGCTTATGTTCGCGCAAACCACACAAATAGCGTACCAGGGATTCGAAGGAGGCGGCGGGGACACGTGGGGAATTGTGTCAGGTTCGGAGAAAATTTCTTCAGCGACCGGTTCAGGTGATTTTCCGGCAAATCAGAGAATAAGAACAGGCGCTAAATCATGGCAATTGAGCAATATGAAGGATTCACTTGTATTGGAATCTGTTGATATCAACAACTACGATAGTATTTCGGTTACAATACGATTATCATCTCCCGCAACAACAAACGTTCAGGGAACCGAATTATCAGACAGCGTAACAATTTTTTGCGCTCTCAACGGGGAAGCTTTCAACGCCCTGTCTGACCTGACAATTACGGGATTTGGCACAAATAATGCCCGATGGGGTTATCATGCCGTCTTAACGGCTCAGACGAATGCAGGCAATCATTTACTTTTTTCATCGCCTCAAGCGGGTGAAAGTACCAATAATTACGCAACATTGATAATATATATACCGGATGGTACAGCATCACTGGCGTTAAAAATTGTAGCAAAAAATAACAACGTCGCCGAATTCTGGTGCATCGACGACATCTCCCTCACCGGCGTTCCCGCGATATCGGGTCCTACAATTTATCAACCCGTATCGCCTCAGAATTTTTCCACCACCACCGGCATACCGGATACGAATTTGGTGAACGTTTTATTCTCCTCTCTTGAAAGCGGTTTGTACGCTTCGGTCAGCGGAACACACGCTTCCCTGTTCACGGTTATTCCCGATTCCATTACGGCTTCAACACCATCGCCGTATGCGTTCAAAGTGATTTATCTGCCCAATACCACCGGCGCGCACACCGCCACGCTGACTTTATCATCCCTTGACGCAACATCCAGAACCGTGACCCTGAACGGCGCCACGCTCGCCACGGAACCCTCTGCCCAGCCGACTAATCTGAATTTTACGAATGTCGGTGACAATTCATTTACCGTCAATTACACCGCCGCGGCGGGAAGTCCGTCGGGTTATATCGCGGTCCGTAAAACAAACTCCGCGCCCTCTTCCAATCCGGTGGACGGCGCGTTTTATACGGCGGGTAACACCATCGGTGACGGTACCGTTGCGTACGTCGGAAGTGATGTGACATTTAATCAGACCGGCCTCAATCCCGGAACAACGTATTATTACAAAATCTATTCTTACAACGGCAGCGGCAACGGTACGAATTACCTGACGGCATCTCCCTTATCCGGATCGCAACTGACAACCGGAGCAGGCGGAGAGACCATTTTCCCGGGCGTGTACGGGGATAGCCTCCTGGCGAGATTGGTAACCAATTACAAGACTAGCACAACGCTTGGCTATAATGGCGCGCGTGATAAAATGTACGGCATTATTGATAATCATAACGATACGGTTACTTGTGTGTACGGCGGCTATAGGGCTTTTATTCCCTATAACGACCCGAATCCGAGAACCTGGGCAAATAACGCGGGCATTAATTGCGAACATACCTATCCCCAATCATTATTCGGTGAATCAGCCATGCCAAAAAGCGATCTGCACCATCTGTATCCGACTTATGATGATATCAATAACGCCCGCGGAGATAATCCGTTCAATGAAATCCCTGATAAC
Source organism: Bacteroidota bacterium (assembly GCA_037441945.1). Classification (GTDB taxonomy): domain Bacteria; phylum CLD3; class CLD3; order SB21; family JBBIRG01; genus JBBIRG01. Next base: position 9,131 of record JBBIRG010000050.1, read on the forward strand.
CTGACGGCCAAATGGTGGCGCGGCACTTCATTTATAACGACCATTCCCGCATCCAACATTCACGAATACAGCGAAAGCCGGACGGATGATTTTGAGCCCCGCGAGGATCATAAGGGAAATGTCGCAAGATCCATGTTCTATTTATATACCATGTATAAAAACATTTGCGATATCTATGATCCAAACTTCCTGCATATACAGAAAAACGTTCTCAGACAATGGCATTACTACGATCCTGTTGACGCCGCCGAAGAAACCAGGAATAATGCTATAGCCACCTATCAGCAGAATAAGAAAAACCCGTTTATTCTCGATTCCACGCTTATCCGCCGCGCGTATTTCCCGCCGGTAATCGGAATTGGCGAACATAATCCGGTTGTCGCCGGTGATTTCACGCTGTATCAGAATTACCCCAATCCGTTCAACCCTTCCACAGTAATCAGTTATCAGCTAGCCGTTAACAGCAACGTAACTCTGAAAATCTACAATACGCTCGGGCAGGAAATCATCACATTAACGGATCAGCGCCTGCGGCCGGGTACTTACAGCGTTCAATGGAACGGCAGAGATAAGAACAACCGGCCTGTATCCTCAGGCGTATACCTGTACCGGCTGAAAACGGACAATCAAACGGAAATTAAAAAATTAATCTTGCTGAAGTAAATATTTTATCGTACCATAGCCCGGTCCGAAATCGGCACCCGCTGATAGATGCTTCATGAGCTTGTATCAGGATAAAATAATGATTGAAAAAATGACACAGTTACCTGTTTATATCCGCCCGCATATGAAACATATTAATTGTCTCAAAATAGTAACAACATTATCGAAAAATAATTCATGATTCGCC
>JBBIRG010000051.1:0-9940 GCA_037441945.1 Bacteroidota bacterium
CGCGCGCTGTCGGGCGTTCTGCGATTTGTTCCCGTGAATTGCTTCAGCGGGCACGCCGGAATGATTCAGGTCGCGCGTCACTTTATCCGCGCCGTGCTTGGTGCGCGTGAAGATCAGCGCCGACTCGATAGAATCATCCTGCAGAATATGCTTCAGCAGGGAGCGCTTGTCGGATTTCTGAACGTAATATACCGACTGATCGATCGCGTCTACGGTCGAGGAAACGGGCGTAACGGCGATGTGTTCCGGATCGTTGAGTATGGTCTGCGCGAGCTGGCGGATTTCCGGCGGCATGGTCGCCGCGAAGAACAGCGTCTGTTTTGCAACCGGCAGTTTCGCGACGATTTTCCGGATATCATTAATGAATCCCATATCGAGCATCCGGTCGGCTTCGTCAAGCACGAACAAGCTGATATGATTCAAATGAATGTATCCCTGGTTCATCAGGTCGAGCAGCCTGCCCGGCGTCGCGATCAGGACGTCGATGCCCGAACGCAGAGCCTGTGTCTGCGCGTTCTGCGAAACGCCGCCGAAAACCACGGCATGACGGAGTCCGGTATGACGACCGTACGCGGCAAAGCTTTCGCCGATCTGCACCGCGAGTTCACGCGTCGGAGAAAGGATCAGTGATTGAATAACCCGGCGCGCCGTGCCCGTAATCTGTTTGCCATGAAGCATCTGAAGAATCGGGATGGCAAACGCCGCGGTTTTTCCGGTGCCGGTCTGCGCGCAGCCCAGGATGTCCCGACCCCGCAGAATCACGGGAATCGCCTGCGACTGGATCGGCGTGGGACGGACATAACCTTCGTGGTGAAGCGCCCGGCGGATGGGATCGATGAGGTTGAGATTTTCGAACGACATATATTTGTCTCTTTCTGAAATCCGCCGGTATATGTTCTGTTTTCCGGACCGGCGGCGATGTAGCGGAATGATTTTATTCCGCGCAATATATAGTTTACGGAACCGATTCAGGACGGACAGAATATTAGCGGGTAAAAAAACCGCTGACCGGAACGCTCGTCCGAAATCGGCTCAGGGTAATCAATGCTTAGAGTTGCTTTTAAGGGTTTGAAAAGTCCGGGCGGACTTGAAAGAAACCGGCGGGAAAGAAACTCGGGACAACCGATACCTGCACGATTATAAGCGAAAAGTCACCGAATAGCAAGAAAAAAAAATTTCTTTTTCCGGGTAACACTTTTTCCGGGTAACCCGCGTAAACGGAAAAATTAATCAAGTCCATACCTTGTTTTCACGGCAATTACCCGAATTCTTACTTTGCAGCTATATTTCATTCCGAAATGATATGACAACCCGCATCAAAGGATCAGAGCATAGAAAAAATACAGAAGGGGCTTTGCGCATGAATTATTCCTTTGAATATTGCGGTCAAAAAACTATATTTGAAAAAACAGAATAAAAAAAACTGTCCAAGGATGATTATGCCTATCGAACAACCATTACTTCATTTCGTAAAAACAACCGCCGGTTTTCTCGGCAAACTTGAGAAAAATAATAACCGCGACTGGTTCAACGCGCATAAAGTTGAATTTGAAGAATCGGTTTTACGTCCGGCGCAGGAATTCGTTTTCCTGATGGGCCAAAAACTACAAACGATCGTTCCGGATATTATCGCTGATCCGAAAGTCAACCGGTCGATATTCCGCCTGAACAGGGACACACGCTTCAGTTCCGACATGACGCCTTATAAAACCAATCTCGGCGTTTATTTCTGGGAAGGGAAAAAGAACCGTCTTGAAACGTCGGGTTTCTATTTTCATATCGAACCGAAACTATTCATGCTTGGTGTCGGCATGTATATGTTTTCAAAAGAACAATTGCAGAACTTCCGCGAAGCTATTACGGATCCGGATGAAGGAAAGACATTCCGCGCTATTGTTCAGAAATTGTCGAAGAATTACGCGTTCGGGGATATTCATTATAAAAAACATCCGAAAGATTTCCCGGAAGAACACGTGAACGCCGAATTTCTTTTGTACAACGGTTTCTATTGTTATCATTCCCGCAATGACTTGAACGCGCTCAACGGAGAGAAAATCATTCCGTACTGCTTCAAAATATTCCGGGATATGGCGCCTCTGCATCACTGGCTGATCCGGGTGATGGGAGAAGTTTAATACAAACTTTTGCCGGAAACCGCTGTTTCAAATAAAACCAAATTTATTTTAAATAACGAATGATAAGGTTTATATTTCGAAAAAGATTTAAAACGGAATGAAATCTTTATGAATTTCAGCGACATCAAGACTTATCCGATACGCGAACGCAAGAATAAAGTCCGGATCAGCGATTTTGCGAAGCCGGTTCTGCCGGACCGTTCTTTTCAGAACTATCTGGACCATCTGCCTGAATTTCTCGCGGTAAAAAACATGAAATCGGTAGCTGCGGCGATCGCTCAGGCGCATCGAAAAGGAAGTCCCGTTATTTTAGCCATGGGCGGACATGTCATAAAAGTCGGTCTCAGTGCGCTGGTTATTGATCTGATGAGAAGGAAGATCATTACCGCGGTTGCTATGAACGGTTCCGGAGCGATTCACGATTATGAGCTTTCACTGATCGGCGAAACTTCCGAAGACGTCGCGGAGGAAATTAAAACCGGGCGGTTCGGCATGGCGGAGGAAACCGGACGGGCGCTAAATGAGGCCGCTCGGCAAGGAATGTTGAATCAAACCGGATACGGCGAGGCTGCCGGAAAATTAATTTTGGAAGAGAAAAATCCTCATGCGGAATTCAGCATATTAGCCGCAGGGTATCAGAATAACATTCCGGTCACCGTTCATGTAGCGCTGGGAACGGATATCATTCATATGCACCCTGCCGCCAACGGGAAAGCTTTGGGCGAAGCGACCTTTCAGGATTACCGGAAACTCACGGAAATAATCTGCGGATTAGACGGCGGCGTGTGGGTCAATCTCGGCTCGGCGGTCATTTTACCGGAGATATTCGTCAAAGCGGTTTCCGTAGCGCGCAATCTCGGTTATCCGCTGAATCAGATTACCACGGTCAACATGGATATGGTCCAGCATTACCGCCCTATGGAAAATGTCGTTAACCGTCCCACGCTCGGCACCGGCTCCGGATTCGCTCTCACCGGCCATCACGAACTGATGTTTCCCCTGCTGAGAATGATGGCGCTTTGTGAACTGGGGGTTTTTAATAAATAAAAAATAATCTGTTTTAGCCGCCCGATTTATTTGATAATCAAATGAATCAAATATATTCAGCTCAAGATTGATTAACTTTCCGGGCCATGTTTGTAAAAGTTGGTTTACGTTAAAAAACTGATTGTATTCGTGGCGGCTAATGCACGCCTGCATAGGCCGTCAGTCCGGGAGTGTATTTATACCGACTGGCATCTCCCGGATTCACGAAGACGATGAAGATGATGATAAGATAGAATTTTATTAACGCTTATTCAACAAGCCGCCTGTCCTCATCCGCAGCCGGTTTTTTTTATGAAATTTTTTAAATTCTGTTTGAAATTTTTTATTTGATTTGAAATCAGCTTAAAGTAAAAATTATTTTCGGAATTATAATCCGTTTATTACGATAATCCATGGAAAGGAACAGAGCCCTGAGCAGGTTATGAAAATGTTCTTTGGGCCATACAATTATTTTTGCGGTTCATCTTTTCGCGCTGGCAAGGAGCTATACCGGTTTGACAAAAAAATTGCGGCGACTTACCGAAAACCAAATAAATACCAATATTTTGAGTCCCGAAGATACTTAATTTTTCGAAATCCTTTTTCGTTTCCAGAAAAAATATACAGGAAAGCCCGTCGAGATAATGATCAGTCCCAGTCCAGAATTGCGTATGTCGCCGATCATGATATAGACGATAAAAAAAAGCACAATCAGGATGTACAGCGCCGGAACGAAAGGATAACCGCGGACTTTATACGGCCTCTCCATGTCTGGCAGTCTGAATCTCAGAATGAACAGTCCGGCGACGGTCAGGGCGTTGAACAGCAGCGAGGCAAAAACGGTATAGGTAAGCAAATCGCTGTAGGTGCCCGTCAGCGTGAGCGCCGATGCCCAGATTCCCTGAAACAACAACGCTTTAACCGGGGTATGGTATTTCGGGTGTATGTCCCTTACGGTTTTGAAAAACAATCCGTCTTTCGCCATGGCGTAATACACGCGCGCGCCGGTGAGGATCAGCCCGTTATTGCAGCCGAAAGTGGATATCAGAATGGCGATCGCGATGAGCGTAACGCCCGGCGGACCCAGGACTAATTCCATGACTTGCGCGGCCACGCGATTGTCCGGCGCCAGCGCCATCGCGCCGGCGGGCAGGATGTAAAAATAAGCAAGGTTCGTCAGCGCGTAAACGCCAGTGGTAAGCGCCGTGCCGAGGATCAGCGCGCGGGGAATGGTTGTCTCCGGCCGGCGCACTTCTTCGGCCGTGAACGTGACGGAATTCCACGCGTCGTATGCGAACAGCGCCTTGGACATCATCACCGCGAAGGCCGCGAAAAAACCCATCCCAACCGCTTCCGGCCGGAACGCCGTTTCCCCCGTCGTTACATTCGACCAGTCGCCGCTGCCTAATAAAAATGCCGCGGATACCAGCAGCAACAGTCCGCCGATTTTCGACAAAGTAAAAATATTCTGAACCATCGCGCCCAGACGTATCCCGAAAATGTTGATCACCGTCAGCAGCAGTATCCCGGCTATTGCCCCGATCTGCACCGTATTCACCGATACCGGCCCGGCGGAAATCACAACATTGGATTCCGATAACACCGGCAAGAACACGCCCAGGTATTTAGTGAATGCGACGCCGACACCCGCGATAAAGCCAACCTGAATCACGAAAAACAACGACCATCCGTACATGAATCCGGTAAGCGGATTGTACGCTTCCCTGAGAAACACATACTGCCCTCCCGCTTTCGGCATAGAAGCGGCCAGTTCGCCGTAACTCAGCGCGCCTAATACGGTGATGACCCCGCCGATCAGCCAAAGCAAAAGAATCAGTCCGGGCGATGGCATGTATCCGGCCATCAGCGACGGCGCGATGAATATCGCCGAACCGATCATCGAACCCATGATCAGCATGGTGCAATCGAGAAGACCCAGGCTTTTGACCAGCCCTGGAACGGGATCACGGGGCGCGTTCAGACCGTTTTGCATGAGCGGTTTTCTCCTGAAATTTTTTACGGCGAAAAATGTAAAAAAAATTTACCAAATATAAAACAGTTAAAATCATACCGGAAATATTGCCGGGAGAAATATGGGCTTGCTAGAATCACTTATCTTAACCGACAGGCTAGTCTGACGCAAACCCTTTCCGTTTGCCCCGAGAAAATACTTGACTTTATGAATACAAAACGTTATTATTGTAGTCACCTTTTGCTCAGTAGCTCAATGGCAGAGCATTCGGCTGTTAACCGAAGGGTTGTAGGTTCGAGCCCTACCTGAGCAGCAACCGCCCGCTACGAAAGAATTCAAAGCGGGCTTTATCATTTTGATGAACACCCGTCATGAAAAGATTTTTTATAATTCTGTTCCTTGTTTTCGCGACATCCCATGCCGCCGTGACGCGGGCCCAGACAAAGTTTTACATATACCAGAAAACCGGCGAATACAACATCGCGCCCTGGCTTCGGTATAACAAGGCCGACGGGCTGTTTACCGGTCTGTCCGGTCAGTTTTTTTTCAACGAAAACTTCTGGCTGAACGCCCGCGCCGGTTACGCTTTTTCCCTCAAAAAACCGAGATATAAAGCTGGCCTTGAAAAAATATTACCCGCCGGCGAGGACGATTATTTCCTGACGCTCGATTATTTCCGCATGACCCACTCCAATGATTTTGCCGTTATTCCCGACTGGCAGAACTCGCTGGCATCATCCGTTGCCCGGCTGGATTACTACGATCATTATGACCTTCACGGCGGGCGGCTGACTTTCGGAAAGCACTGGCGCGGAATCATCAAAACCGCCTTGACATTCGGCTACAATCGGTATGCAACTTTGGAAACGGCCACGCAGAAAAGCTTGTTCGACTGGGGAGGCGCTTGTATTGACGGAAAAAGGCGGTTTGCGCCCAATCCGCCGGTAAAAAAAGGCGACGACGCTTATGCCGAATTCGTCGTGGATTACGACCCGCGTCCGTCACCGCATGCGTTTCTGAACGCCTGGCTGATCCGCGCGGAATATGATATTTCCAGATGGGCTAAACAGTCCCGTACGGATTTTTCTTATCAGCGCCTGGATTTATCCGTCCAGCGGCAGCAGCGGCTGTTTATCCGCCAGCGGCTCGCCGCGCAACTCGCTTTCCGAAGCCATGAAGGTAAATCGAATTTTTATTCCGCATCCGACGGAGCGAATCTCCCGCAGGAACAGTTTCTTTACGATATCGGCGGGCAGGGCGCTTTACGCGGCTACCGGTACAAGGAATTTACCAACGGAAACCGGATGCTGCTCGGCAAACTCGATTACGCTTTCAACGGCGGATTTTTTCCGAAAACGCCCTTCGCGAAATGCTGGGGCGTAGGCTGGCTGTTTCGGAAATTCGATCTGACATTATTTGCCGACGCCGGACAAATATGGACAGCGGATGATAACGCGATGATGCTGAACCCGGAAGGATTTCGCTTCCATGACATGAAATACTCCGCCGGAGCCGGGCTTGCCATGATTCCCTGGATCCGTTTTGACGTCGCTTTCCCGCTGAACAAAACAGAATATTCGGAATTGAAACATCCCGTTTTTTATTTTACATTCAATTTAAACATTTAAACCAAAGGAGCGATCACCATGCGCGTTTGGATTGTTTTCCTGCTTTTGACTTCCTTTTCAGCCTGCCGTACCGGCAGCACGCTGATTCTGCCCGAAAAAGAATCTGTTGAAACCAATGTCTGGGCGGGGCTCAGCGCCGATAAAATCTATGAAAAAGCTGTCCAGTACGTCCGCGACGAAAAACCCCAGCACGCCCTCGACGGTTTCCGGCTTCTCGCGGATCAGTACCCCAACCACCTGCGCTACATTGACGCGGTCCTTTCGATGGGAAAAATTTATACCGACCAGTTCAGGGAATATGAAAACGGGATTCGCATGTTCCGGAAAGTCACGGAACTGTATCCGGACAGCAGCGTCACCGCACAGGCGTATTTCATGATGGGATTCATCAGCGCAAATTACACTGAAAAGGAAGAGGACGCCCGCAAATACTACAACCTATTCCTGCAAAAATTCCCGGATCACGAGCTGGCCGGATCGGTGAGGTTTGAATTAGACAACCTGGGACTGAACGCGGATGATATCCTGAAGCTGAACCTTCAGGACAGTCTCGACGTTTCCACCGACAGCACATCGCGTCAATGACATCCGTTCCCGCCGACAATCAGTATTTTTACGTTCAGCCCGCCGATGTTGATTCGGCGGGCGGTTTTTTATGGCTGCGCGGGGAGGAATCTTATCATTGTTCGCGTGCGCTGAGAAAATCGGCGGGTGACGTCTGTTACGCCGTTGACGGAACCGGCCATGAATTTCTCATCCGCATCCTGGATGTTGGCCGCGATGAAATCCGGTGCGCAATTCAAGCCAGGTCGTTCCGCGAACGCGAACTGCCTTTTCGGATCACAATTGCCGCGGCGCTCATCAAACCGGATCGTTATGAATGGATGCTGGAAAAGTGCACCGAATTAGGCGCCGGACGGTTCATACCGGTAAAAACCGAACGCAGCCATGCCGAACCCGGAATCAACCGCATGACCCGGTGGAAAAAAATTCTTCTATCCGCCATGAAGCAGTCCCGTCGTTCCGTATGCCCGGTTCTGGCAGACCAAATAGCGTTTGAATCCGTTATACGGCTCGATCATACCGGACAGCGTCTTTTTTTTCATGAAACGGCCGTTCATTCACTGAATCAGCGCCTTGATGGAACAGCAGGAAGTCCAGCGGGGGATACATGCTTGCTGATCGGTCCGGAAGGGGGATTTACGGAAACTGAATTCCTCGCCGCCCGGGACGCAGGTTGGACAGCGCTTTCCCTTGGCGCCCGCCGTCTGAGGGCAGAAACCGCAGCGGTTTCCGCCTGTTCTATTTTTTCAATCCTGCAGTCGGCGTTATCACCCTCGTGACAGGCGTTTCAGGCCTGTTATAGCCGTGAAACCCTAAAAAATAAGCATTTTTCATAAATTAGTACTTGACAAATGAAAATCCGTAATGTATATTGTTTTAATTCATTTACCCGATAGTTGTGGGAAATGGAAGGTGAAAGAAAAAGGGAGAATGTATTTATGACAAAAGCAGATTTAGTCGCTAAGATGGCTAAAGAAGCCGAAATTCCGAAAACCAAAGCCGAAAAGGCTCTGGCGAGCTTCATCGACGGCGTGAAAATTGCCCTGAAAAAAGGCAAATCGGTCACGTTAGTCGGATTCGGAACTTTCGCAACCGCCAAACGGAAAGCCCGTATCGGTCGCAATCCCCAGACAGGCGCAACGTTAAAAATTGCCGCCTCCAAGGTGCCGAAATTCCGCGCCGGTAAAGCCCTGAAAGACGCCGTTAAAAAAGGATAACGGATTCTTTCGCTTCGTGATCGGTAAAAATTACGATCCAGTCTTCCTCTAAACGGGAAGACTTTTTTTTTAGTCCGGTAGCCCCTTTTTATATTGCATATACGCGATTTTTTTTTATATTCGCCTTTGGGTTTACTTCAGTCCCCTCCGAGATATGCATGAAATGGAAAAGAGGCGAACCCGAACGATTCTGCAGAAAGAACGAACATGACAATAAACATCTTATCCCCGAAAGCCTTACCGGTCCTGGCGTGCCTGTTGTTTTATTGGCTTCTTCCAGAAAAAGCCTGTCCCCAGAAAAACGGCGATGTTAAAGCGATTATAGGCAATATGAAAACCACCGCCGATCAGATCGTCACATTACAAGCCAAAATGAAACAGCGGAAAATTTCCTCATTCATGGAAAAGGAAACCGTATCGAAAGCGGATTTCTATTATAAAAAGCCCGGTCATTACGTGATCGCCCCAAATAAGGATGAAGATAATAAATATAATATTACGCCGGAAGATATCTGGATCATCAACAAAAAGAACAAAACCATAACCGTCACGACCGAAAAGGATATCGAACTATCCCAGTATTTCATGGGCTTCGGCGAATCCCAGAACACGCTGGAGACGATATTTGACATAAGACTGGAACCGGCACAGAAAGTGTCGAAATTCAATTCCCATAAAATCTTGATGTTTCCACTCAAATCCAGCAAACTGTACGGCAAGATGGATAAAATCATTATGTATATCCGCGACGACCTGTGGCTCCCCTACGGCGCCGAACTTTACGAAGCGGACGGGGATATTACCATATGGGAATTCAGCGGCATAAAAACAAACGGCAAAATCAAGGACGACGTATTCAAAAGGGAAATTCCAAAGGGTTTTTCCATGAAAAAATTAGATAAAAATAAAACCAGTCCGTAAATTAACTGAACGGTCCTTTATGATTTTCCGGATCATTATTATTTTCTGGCTTTTGCTGAACGCCTGCGACATGATAGCCGCGCAGTCCAGAAAACCATTGCAGAGGCGCAAAGACCAGCCTAATGGCGCGCAGTTTATCGGAGTTTCCGGCGGGTTTAATCAGATATCCGGCCTGAGTTGGGAATTCCAGCTGAACGACCGGAACAGACAATTATCACGAAGCACCGTAACGCTGACCGCGGGTTACAGCCTGCGTTTTCCCGAATACAGGACGATTGACTGGGTGGACACCGCACTACGCCACGAGCGGGAATGGACCGGGGGATTCGGCATGTCCGGTTTTTTGAATAATTACCTGCAACGCAACCTGCAAGGGGTTTACTGGTCAGTCGGGCTTGGCGGACATGTTTTCATCCGGGAAAAAAGAAAATTTAAAATTATGAGCGTATCCGCGCTCGCGGGATACAAAAAACCAAT
>JBBIRG010000052.1:0-9869 GCA_037441945.1 Bacteroidota bacterium
CGCGTAATGCCCGTCGGGCGTATAGGCGGCGGAATAAATCTGTTCGGACGATAAATACCGGTCTGCCGGAAATAAATGTTTTTTCAGGGATTTTCCGTCGTACAGGAAAGAACCCGCGCGTGTAAAGATGATAATCCGTTCTCGATCGTAACGGAAAAAAGCATAGACGCGTTCGTTCGCCAGCGCCGTTGTTCCGCGCAGGAACTGGAGACGATCGTTTTGGAGTACCGCTAAACCGCGTTCAGATTCCTGCACATAGATTGCGTCATCAATTTTCTGCGCGCGGTAGAATCCGGTTTTGGAATACCATGATAAAACGGTGTCTTTTTTCAAGCAAAAAATGTATTTCGGCGACTGAAGATAGATGCCGCCGGGCATGATCATGATTCTTAATATGTCGGAAAAACTCCGTTCCGATTCCTTAAACCGGTGCAGCAGAGAGACGTACCGGAGTTTTCCGGACGAATCCGTTTCGAGGTAGCCGAATTCATTCTGAGCGCCGACGTATATCCGGCCGTTACTGTCGATAGCGAGCGAGCGGGCGGCAGACTCATTACTGACGTATATGATGCGCCATGCGTTTCCGTCATATTCGAGGACGCCGTTGGTGTTGGCGAAATACATGATACCACGACGGTCCTGAATCGCAGCCCAGTTCTGCGACGACTCGGCGTAATCCTTCCGCGTATAGTTGCTTACAAACGGCAGACCTTCTTCGGCGGAAAACCCTTCGGGACGGATGTGCGGAGGAGCCATTGCTGCGGTCAGCAGCACCATCCGGAAGAAAAGGTTGAAAAGTGAAAATTTTTTTCTCATGCGGATTTACCCGAAACCGGGATCGAAAAACTGAACGTTGAACCGTGTCCCGGCTGGCTTTCAACCCAAACCTGGCCGCGGTGAAGTTCGACTAATTTTTTAACGATCGCAAGTCCGAATCCCGTGCTGGATTCCCCGCCCGTGGGTTTGGCGCTTAGTTTTCTGAAACTTCTGAAAACCTGCTGCATGTCGTTCTCATCCAGCCCCTGACCTGAATCCTGCACGTGCACGCGCACTTCCCCGGGACCCATTTCCGTGTATAACCGCACTTCTCCGGACGGGTGCGTGTATTTGATCGCGTTGCTTAGAAGATTGTCAATGACCTCCGAGATCCGGTTTTTATCCATAACCAGCGCCGGAAGGGTATCGTTGCGTTGAATGATCAGCCGGATATTTTTCTGCGCGGCGGTTTTGCGGTGAATTCGTTCACAGTCCTCGATCAGACTGTTGAGGTTATGCGCATGCATATCGAGCGTAATCTTGCCGGATTCGATCGCGGATATGTCCAGCAGTTCGGTAATCAACTGGACCATCTGCCGTGCGGAATTCAGCACCATGGCAAGGTCATCAATCGCCTCTTGGATATTCAGTCGCCCGCTTTTCATGTCCTGATGCATCAGGTCGAGAAAACCGATGATAGCGCCCATCGGATTGCGGAGGTCGTGCGCGGCGATACCGAGAAATTCGTTTTTCTTTTCGTTGAGTATTTCCAGTTCGATGTTCTTCTGCCGCAGTTCCGCCGTGCGTTCTTCAATGAGGTCTGACAATTTCCGTTTCTGCTGTTCGATCCGGCGGATACGGATCTGATAGACGCCCCATATGATACCGAGAAAACCTGCCGCCGCAATCAGTTTAAACCACCAGATCTGCCAGAACGGCGGTTCAATCTGCACCAAAACACGTATGCCTTCCTCATTCCATATTGCGTCATTATTGGAACCTTTGATCTGAAGGTTATACTCCCCGCCATCCAGATTCGTATAACTGACATACCGCCGCGGCCCAGAAACAATCCAGTCCTTGTCGAATCCGGACAATTTATACGCATACTGGTTTTTATTCACATTCGAAAAATCAAGCGCCGAGAACTCAAACGAAAAATTTCGGTCCGAATACCGGAGAAGGATGGTATCCATCACGTTGATGTCGCGGTCAAAAAACACATCGGCGTTGAGTTTTTTAAAAGCCGTGAGAACGATCCGGGGTATATTGGGATTATTGGTAATCCGATCGGGATGAAAACGCGTGAATCCGTTGATGCCGCCGAAAAACATATCGCCCCAGGACGACCGGAGAGGATGACAGGATTTTTCATAAAATCCTTTCAGGATCAAGCCGTCTGAAAAATCGTAATTCCGGAACCGTTCGGTTGTTTTATCAAAACGCGATAATCCTTTGCCAGTGCCCATCCACAGGTAACGCCCGCCGTCATGTAGAAGATTATAGACAACGTTGCTGTTCAGCCCGTGCACTTCACCGAAATGAGCAAAACGGTTATTGGACGGGTCGTATCGGCTGAGTCCGCCGCCGTTCGTTCCGATCCAAAGGTATCCGTCTGTGTCCTGCACAATACACCGGATGACGTTGCTTTTCAGCGAATGGGGATCATGGTCGTTGTGGCGGAAATGCCGGAACCGGTTTTCGGAAATGATCAGAAGATCAAGCCCTTCATCGGTGCCGATCCACAGGCGGTTGCCGTCGCGGTCTTTTAAAATGAAATTGATGTAATTGGCGCCGAGCGATTGCGTATCCTGATGGGCATGAAGGTACCGTTTAAAAAACCCGGTACGGATATCGAACAGATTCAATCCGCCGCCTTCGGTCGACACCCACAACGTTTCGTCCCCGTTGTCGATGATTGCGGAAATCCGGTTGGAACTGATGCTGGCGGGGTTTGCAGGATCGTTTTCATAATGAATAAATTTTTTTCTTCCAGCGTCCAGCATATACATTCCTCCGCCGGTGCCGATCCATGTTCTTCCCTGTTTGTCCATGATGACCGAGCGAATCCGGTTTACATTCAGGAATCCGGGACGGCCGGGTTTTGCAGGATAATGTGTCCATTGTCCGCTGATCAGATTCAGATGTTCCAGTCCGCCGCCGTAAGTGCCGATCCACAACGCAGGATCTTTGGAAGTCCGGTCTTCATAAATACAGGTCACGTCGTTATGGATCAAAGTCTGATTATTGTCCGGGTCGTTTTGATAATGAATAAAAAGTTTTCGTGTATCTAACTTGTCTAATCCTTCCCCTCCCGTTGCGATCCAGAGGTTCCCCGAACGGTCTCCATACAGGGCCCTGAGAAAATCGTTACTGATGCTGTTGCGGTTTGTCCGGTCATGGCGATAATGCGTCCACCGATTCTTTTCTATCTGGTAATAATTTAAACCGCCATCAAACGTGCCGATCCAGAGGTTACCCTCTTCATCCGTCCACAGGCATCGGATACGATTGTCGGAAAGGGTGTTTTCCGTGCCTTTCTGGCGAAGAATTCGTTGAAAAGATTTTTGATCCGGATTGAGAAGATTTAGCCCGTTTTGCGTAGCAATCCACAGACGGCCTGTGCGATCAGCATGGAGTTCGTAAATTTTATTATCACTGAGACTGTTCGGGTTTTTCGGATCGTGAAGAAAGGTCTGAATATTTTCTTTAGCCGGATCCATGACGCATAAACCATTGTTGGTTCCGATCCACAGCTTTCCGGATAAATCGACCGCCAATGTCCACACGCGATTGTCGCTCAAAGAACCCGAACGGTCGTCGCTGCGCACAAACCGTTTGAATGACGGTTTATGGTCGTTTTCACTGTCCCTGTAAAAAACTTTAAGGTCCAGACGGTTCAGTCCTCCGGCGAATGTTCCGATCCATAAATTCAGATTTTGGTCGACGGCCAGCGAGTGAAGACGGTTATCGCTGATGCTGTTGGGATCGGCGGGATCGTGGGTATAAGCCGTGAACTGTCCGGTTTTCATATCCAGACGGTTCAGGCCGCCGCCCCAAGTGCCAACCCATAAATATCCCCATGGATCTTCGTAGATGGGTCCGGTTGAATTGGCGGAAAGCGAGTGCGGGTCATTCGGATTGTGCAGATAATGTTTAAAGGCATAACCGTCAAAACGGTTCAGCCCGACCTGAGTGCTGACCCACAAAAAACCCCGGCTGTCCTGATAAATGCCGTAAATGGTGGTATGCGACAATCCGCTGTGCTGATCAAAATGATCAAATTTGACAATGCGATTCTGCGCAGGGGAAACCGCAAACGGCAGCATTCCGATCAGGAGAGAAAACAAGATTTTTTTTATAACCGCCACATGTGTGTCCTTTCCTGACGCTAATATAAGACTTTTTTAGGTCAATTTGCAACAGGAAGTAAAAAACTGAAAATGAATCCTTCGCTCTTTTTATTTGTGACCCGGACAAGCCCGCCGTGCATATCAATGATTTTTTCACAATCGTCAGGCCAAGGCCGGTGCTGGTTTCGCCGCCGGTGGGTCGTGAACTCAGCCGCTTGAAGCTGGAAAACACATGTTCCATATCATCCTAGTTCAACCCCTGCCCGGCGCCCTGAACATGCAGAATAACATAACCATTTTCCATCTCCGGGTACACGCGGACGGTTCCTTCCTCAAGCTTCTATTTTATCACATTCGACAGCAGATTAATCGCTTCCGTAATACAGACAGGTCATCATCAGCGAAGTCGAAAAATGAATTTCAAAAAAAAAGTTTTCGATCGCGACTCTTTTTCGGAGCTCAAACCGGCTAATTTTGAGAATTTTCGGACAGTCTCTAAGATCTTTCAGTCCCTGTTCAAGCGTATATTGTTCTTCCGAATCAGGCTGACGATCAGATCCGTGTATCCGATAATGCTGGTCAGGGGATTTCGTAAATCACAGGCGGCGATTTCCAGAAACTCATTTTTCTTTTCTTTGAGCGTTTTGAGGTCTTCGAGCAGACGCGTCTTAATGAACGCGTAGGCGATATGTTCCTTCAGACTTAGAATCACCTGAAGATCCTCGTCACGATAGTTTTCCGGGCGCAGGGCGTTGGTAAGTACCGAGAATCCGCAAATGGTTTTTTCCGATCCGTAGAGGATCGTCAGCGCGGATAACGGCTGTTCCTGCTGGTTGAAAGAAGGATGTGATTCAGCGAAGCGGCTGAGCGCGTACAAATCCGGATAAAGTTCCCCTGCCTCGCTGATCATTATTTTCCCAATCTCCTCCTCTAAAATCAAGTCTTTTAAGTGTTTTCGGACAATTTCGAAGAATGAAACCCGATATTTTCTCATCAACCCTAAATTGGGCGCCCATTCGGAAAAAAGTTATCCCCGAATAAGGATATAACCGAAACAAATTCATGCGCTAAATAATCTGAGTAATTTATAAACTACATTTTAAAATTATTTTTTTTACGTTACATTAAAAAATCAGCCGCTGTATTTCCATGCGGTATCTCTTAACATTAACTGCTCGCCCCTTTTTACCCTTGCCTGCACGTTTAGAATATCGGCCATGATAACGGTATGGTCGCCTTTGTCAATACTTACCTCAACCTTGCATTCCAGATATCCCATTCCGGCCTTAAGCAAGGGCACTCCCGCGCCGCCGAGTTCAAAATCATATTCGTTCACTTTTCTGCCTTCAAAGGATATAGTCTTTGCCAGTTCAGCCGCCATGGCTTTCTGATCCGAGGCCAGAAAATTCAGCGCGAAAACCCGGCTTTGACCTACCGCTTTCTGAATGGTCGAATCTTTTCTCAGCGCGATCATGATCATCGGCGGGTCAAAAGACACCTGAGATACCCAGGAAACCAACGCGCCGGCAAAAAGTTGCGCGTTGTTCGGGTCGGCCGTCTTGGTGGTGAGAAAAAACACACCGTAAGGAATGTGATGCAGCATGGTTGCCCGGTCTTCTAAGTTCATGGTTCATCCTTTTTTTTAGAAAACGACTAAATTTGATTTGAAGCGTTGTCCGGCATTTATAAATCCATTTTTAAACAATCGCTGTCCGGAAACGCGCATCCGCAAGGGTTTTCGGAAACGGCGACGCCGGCGGTTTTCATACGCAGGTCCCGGACGACTCGGATGATATGATCCGCGGCTGTCATAATTTCTTCCGTGGTATTATCCTTACCGACGCCGATCCGCAACGAGCACCGGCACAGCGCTTCATTCAGCCCGATTGATCTCAGAACGTGCGAAGGTTCGCCGCTCGCGCCGGCACAGGCCGATCCCGCCGATACGGCGATATCCCGGAGTCCGGAGACCAGCGCGCCGCCGTCTATCGAGCCGAAGTGAACATTCAGGTTATCCGGCAGACGTTTTATTTTTTTTGATATCTCATAAGCGCTCATCCCCGCGGAAAAATCCGGCGCTTCAACCGGCGGCCCGTTCAGCCCGATCACATACAATCCGTTTTTCAGGCGCTCGTACAAATCGTTTCTCAGGGTTATGACATCCCGGAAACGGCTTTCAAATTCATCAACTGCTAACTGCATCGCTTTTCCCGTCCCGACGATTCCCGGAACGTTCAGCGTGCCCGACCGCATACCCGCTTCGTGGCCGCCTCCGTCGTTCTGGCATACGAGCTGAACGCGAGGCCCGGTCCGGCGAACATATAATAATCCGACGCCTTTGGGCCCGTAAAACTTATGCGCTGAGAACGAAGCCAGATCGAGATTGAGCGCGTTCACGTCCACCGCGATTTTACCGAACGCCTGTGAACAGTCGCTGTGAAAAAGAATCCCGCGGCTTCTTGCCATTGCGCCGATAGAGGCCGCATCGCTGACCGCGCCGGTTTCGTTGTTGGCGAGCATAATGGAAATGAGAATTGTCTCCGGCGTGATTGCCTGTTCAACGCTTTCCGGCGCGACCGTTCCGTCCGGCAACGGCTTCAGGTAATTTATGCGGAATCCCTGATTTTCCAGATGGCGGCAGGCGGCGAGAACGCAGGAATGTTCAGCCGCCGACGTGATAATGTGCCGGCCTTTGCCCGCGTACATCTCTGCGACGCCTTTGATGGCGAGATTATTGGATTCCGTGGCGCCGCCGGTGAAAACGATTTCCTTTTCATGCGCGCCGGTCGCTCCGGCGGCTTGACGGCGGGCGATATTCACTCCTTCCTCCGCCTCCCAGCCGAAAACATGCGCGCTGGACGCATTGCCGAAACGCCCGGTGAGATACGGCATCATGGCTTCTAGAACGCGGGAATCAAGTGGCGTTGTAGCGTGGTGATCCAGATAAATAGGCTTCATATCCGGCTTTATGCTCTTAAAGATATGTTAAATGTAAATCCAACCTGCGGTAAACGCCGCTGAACATTTATCAACTGTACACCGTCTCAGATCATGAATTATCAGCCAGTTTTTTTTCACGGGCCTGTTCCTCGAGCCGGTCTTTGAATATTCGTTCGCATTCCTCGAAAAGTTCCACGACTTTGGGATCGGAAAGAAATTGCTCGGTATCGCGCTCGAGAATGCCGGGATCCATTTTCCCGGCGATGAGATTATCCCGACGGGTACGCAATCCTACTACGACTTCGTCGAGCCGGCTCAGCAGGTCGATATTTTCGTCGCTGAGTTCTTTTTCAAGCGCTTCGAGCCGGAACAGCCGCTGGGTCAAAGTATTGAGCATTTTCCGCTTAACCTGGTTCTGCATATCGATCTGTCCGGCGGCCATGACCGCGTCTTTCCGGAACTGGGCCGTAGTTTCGGCGATTTCATCAATCGTTATCTGCTGGGATTGTTCCAGATGTGAAGCCAGATGCGCGGTCAGGAAAACGACCGTCAGACTTTTTACGTTGATCGGTTCGATTGCGTTGATGTGCGAGAGGATGCTGTTCAGAATCTCAAATCGGCTGGTTCTTTTTTCCGTGATGATGTATTTCCGGTCGATATACGCTTCCAGGATGATGTTCAGTTCAAAGGTGTTGATCAGTTCCGGCCAGTAATTGCGATCCACGATCTGCAGGAGTCCCGGGTTTTCAAACAAATGTTTTTCTATCAGGTCCACGATAGCGAACTGCCTTTCGGCGTTACCGCACTGAGTGAGGCGGTCGCGGATGCTTTCCAGCACGGCGCTTTCGTCGATATCCTGGCGCGCGCCTTCGTCCTCAAGGTACGCGTCGAGGCGGGAATAAAGATACGTCAAAACCAGCTGCGACAGCGTGATGCGGTCGCCGGACGCTTCCGCGCTTTCGGCTAATTTGCGGATACGGCAACGAAACTGAACAATGGACTGCCGGAAACGCTTGTTGCGGTGGTCGCATTCCCCGATGATCTCAAAAAACGAAAAAATGTCGCGCGTATTCACCGGCAGCGGCGATAATTCCTGAATCATCACGATCGTCTGGTCGATCATTGAAAGTAATTCTTCCGTCGTATGTCCCGCTTCTTCGGGATTATCCAGCCTGTAGGTGATGGAAATCACAGCAAGCGTTTCATCCTGCAGTGTACGCGCGTCCACGAACAGGTTTCGGGCTTCCACATACAGATCGGTGATTTCCAGCGTCGAGTTCCTGACTTTTTCGTTGATCAGGTATTGCTCCAGCGCAATTTTCAGATCGTGCTCGTTGATCAGCGACAGCCATAATTCCCGGGGTTTCATCCGGGTTTCCTCATCGGACGGGAAGGAAAACAGATACCGTTCGATCTGCTGGGCTACTAAGAACTGTCGTTTCATGTTATTACATTGCGAGAGTCGGAACGCCATTTCATGGATCAGCCGGTCATCCAGCCCATATTCGCTCAGAACGACTTCCAGAAAGGTCAGCAGGTAAACGCCGACCATTTCTTTCAGCGTCATTGATTTGCGGAATGTTTCCCGGCGCGTGGCGATATCCGCAAGGAAATTCAGGTAAAACGGACGAATAAGCAGGTCATGCGCGCTGAGTTCCATTTCAGCGATTATACGAAGAAACGTTTTGGCGTCCATCTCCGTTATTCCGGTCTTTGTCAGGACGTCCGTCAGCTGTTCCGCTCTGAAATCCAGGTATTTACCGTCGCGTATCCAGTTTAGAAATTTTTCCAAGCCCTTTTCCTGAAGCGGTCGGATACAGGCATGAGCCGCGCGTTCGGACATTCCCGATTCGATCAGCCATATTTCCGCGCGGCTGAAATCCAATAAATCGCGAATCGCCTGGGTTTTCAGATGTCCTTTATGATCCGCCTCCCGCTGCATAAGCAATTCGCTTAAGTGCATTCGGAAAGCTTTCTGCGTTGGTAACGGATAAGAAGCCAGCTCCGAAACAAACGATTTCATGAATTCAGAGGAAGGTTTATTGGAAATTTCCAGCGCTAAAAGCGACGTAACAATGTTGATTTCGTTATTCTTTTCTGTCGGCATATCGCTTCCGGGTTCGGACGATCAAATGTCGTCAGAATATAATCACATTTTGGTTTTTTTCAACGGGTTTTTGAATTTCCGAAAAAATGCCCGGTCTCCTCCTCAGATCAGACGAAAGCTTTACCCGCAGAGTTCTGCGGAAAAAGACCAATGACATGCTTTATCCTGAATTCATCACATCTTGTTTGCCGGCTAGGTTGAACATAACGAAACAGGGATGATTGGCTCAAAAAGATGCGAAACAAATGAAATGAGTGAGATACTAATCATTTCATAATTAAATAGACAACGCCATTTAAAATGCGCTTATCGGGTTGCCTTGCTATGACCATTCCCTAAATTACCTGAAAGGTATCATTTCTTAACTGGTCGGAAGAGAAATGACACAAAAAAGGATTAAGAAACAGAGCCCTGCTATTTTATGAATGAAAGCCTGCCCCGTGTGATTTCGATCTTGACTCTTGTCCCGATTACAACGGAAGAAGGACGGGAGAGAAATCTTGCATTTATGTATTTACTCATGGTCTCATAATGAAACAACAAGACGCTGCCGAATCATAAATTATTAATGGGGATCGTAAACGTCAACTTTACGATAATGTTGTTACTATTTTCAGATAATTAATATGAGACATTTTATAACATTAACGTTCTTGAGATTTACTAATCGTTTCATAATAGTATAGACATTACAAGGCGTATCGCGTTGTTGG
>JBBIRG010000053.1:0-2554 GCA_037441945.1 Bacteroidota bacterium
AAAAATAAGGTACCCGGCATGTCAAAAAAGATCCTATTAGTCGAAGACAATCCCGTAAACATGCGGCTTATCCGGCTGACTCTGAAAAGTGAGAATTATGAATTCATTGAAGCGGTCAACGGCGAGGAAGCCCTTGCCCTGGCGGAGACCCATCAGCCGGACCTTATCGTTTTAGATATACAGATTCCGAAAATTGACGGTTATGAAGTAGCCCGCCGTCTTAAGCATGATGAGCGGAGCAAACATATCCCGATTATCGCCTTAACCGCTCACGCCATGAAAGGCGACGAGGAAAAGATCATCAACTCCGGCTGCGATATATATGTCAGCAAACCTTTTGATACTCAGAAATTTAAGATACTTGTACAATCGGCATTAGAAAAATAAGCCGGCCTGTTTTATTTCCTGTCCATAAACGCTTTCATAAAATCGATCGGGATCGGGAAAATGGTCGTGGAATTATTTTCCGTCGCGATTTCAGCCAGCGTCTGCAGGTAGCGCAGCTGCAGGGCGGCTGGGGAGCGGCTGATAATTTCGGAAGCTTCGGTCAGTTTGTACGAGGCCTGCAATTCGCCGTCGGCGGCGATGACTTTCGCTCGGCGTTCGCGTTCGGCTTCCGCCTGGCGGGCCATGGCGCGCTTCATTTCCTGAGGCAGGTCAATATGCTTGACTTCCACGGCGCTCACCTTAATGCCCCACGGCTCAGTCTGGTTGTCGATGATCTCCTGCAGTTGTTTGTTGATCTTTTCGCGTTCTGCCAGCAGGTCGTCCAGTTCAAACTGGCCCAGGATGCTGCGCAGTGTCGTCTGCGACAACTGGGATGTCGCGCCTATGTAATTTTCAACTTCTACAATCGCCTTGTCCGGCGTGATGACACGGAAATAAATCACGGCATTGACCTGCACGGACACATTATCGCGGGTGATAACATCCTGCGGAGGCACGTCCATCACTATGGTACGGAGGCTCACTTTGACTAATTTATCAACGATCGGGATCAGGATGATGAGACCCGGACCTTTGACCTGAATCAGACGGCCCAGACGGAAAATCACTCCCCTCTCATATTCCCGCAACACTTTAATCGCGCTCGCCAGAATAAATATGATTATAAATACGAGAAACGGCAAAAACAACCTGATTTCCATTTTCGTCTCCTTCTTGATGAATTAAGTCAACTGCCGTCAGGTTTTAACCTTTCGGTTTTAATTACAATCATTAATGTACTTTCTTTTTCAAAAAAAATCAAGAACCTTTCGGGCTTTCGTTAAATCAAAAACCGAGATGAAACTTTGCAAACTGACTTGCTTTTTGAAATATCATAATGTATCTTGTGATAAGCGATCAGCATTCAGAATGTTTTCCCGAAACGTCATCGGATCGGTTACCTTGCATCCGATCGCCGCATCTGAATTATACGGAAAAGTTGAATGGTTCAGACCTTAACAGCTTTAAGTCAGTCTCATACACAATATAAAGAACCCGCTATTCGATTATATTCAGCTTATCTCAAAAACCGTTTCGGCGAACGGGTGCATAAGATCAGCATTGACGCAGGTTTTACATGCCCGAACCGCGACGGACGAACCGGATCCGGCGGTTGCATCTATTGCGATAATTCCGTTTTCAGTCCGTCCTACCGGAACCGCTCCCGGAGCTTGACCGTAACGGAACAACTGAGTGAAGCGATACCAAAACTGCGTTCCCGTTACAGCGCGAAAAAATTCATCGCCTATTTCCAGCCCTTTACCAACACCTACGCCCCGGTGGAAAGTCTGGAGAGGATTTATACCGAAGCGCTGGTTCATCCCGACGTCGTCGGCATATCCGTCGGCACGCGGCCCGACTGCGTGAACGCTGAAATTCTGGAACTGCTCGGAAATTTATCCCGCCGCGGATATATATCCGTAGAATACGGATGTGAATCGGTTTATGATAAAACGCTTGAATGGATCCGGCGTGGCCACACCTTTTCACAGTTCGCCGATGCGGTCCGGGCGACGGCGGTGTATCCCGTCGAAATAGGCGTACACCTGATAGCCGGATTCCCGACAGAATCACTCTGCGAAGTCATTGAATCCGCCGGTGTGCTTTCGGAACTCCCCGTTCACCGGATCAAACTTCATCATCTACATATAGTCGAAAACACGCATTTGGCAAGCATTTACCGGGATAAACCCTTTCCTGTGTTCGACGAGGATAATTACGCGCGCTTCGCGGCCGATTTTCTGGAACGGCTCTCGCCGGATATCATGGTTGAACGCCTGTGCGGGGAATCGCCGCCCGAAAAAATTATCGCGCCGAAATGGCGTCTCAAAAACGCGGATATTATCCGGCTGACCCAAAACCAACTCCGGAAACGCAACACTCGTCAGGGATTTTTATTCCGTCAACAAAAAGAAAAGCCATGATCTGATCATTATATCATTAATCCGAACAGGAGGTCAACATGTTAGATCAAAAACGTATTGAGGCGCTGGCAAAAATTGGTAATAAGGATCACTTTATTACCAGTATGTACCTGAATATCGACCGGTCTCAGCATCGTACGAAT
>JBBIRG010000053.1:2570-9856 GCA_037441945.1 Bacteroidota bacterium
ATTTGCTTAAAAACCGCCGGCTCAAACACGATACAAATAAAACCGCGCTGACTCACCGGCAAAAAGAAGCCATAGATTCGGACCTCGAAAAAATCGAGCGCTTTATGAATAAGGAATTCATCCATAAGGATTTTTCAAGAGGGCTGGCCGTTTTTGCCTCCGGCCCCTTGAATCTCTGGGAAGTTCTGGAACTGCCGCAGCCCGTTAAGGACGATTTGATCTGCGATTTTGATACGTATATCCGGCCACTGAGTGAACTGGCGTCCCGGCACCGGCTTTACATGATTATCCTGGTGGACAGTAAAAAAGCCAAGATATTCGACGTAACGCTTGGTTTTGCTAAGCAGCATATCGTTATCGACGACGACGTTCAGCCAAAAATCAAATTCGGCGGGCTTGACGGCACGAAAGAAAGGAACATCGACCGAGCGCACGATGAAATGGTCATGAAACATTTTAAAAACGTCGCGCAGGAAGCTAAATCACTGTTTGACACGAAATCGTTCGACTGGGTTATTGTCGGAGGCCGACAGCAGCTGCTGAACCAGTTCCAGCCGTTACTCCCTTTTGAGATACACAAGAAACTTATCGGTCAGATTGTCGTGGAACCGGACGCTTCCCTTCCCGCGATACTTGCTAAATCCGATGAAATAGCGCGCATCGCGCTCGAAAAACATGAAACCGAAACCATCGCCTGGCTAAAAAGCGAATCGCACGCGAAATCCGGCAAAGGCATCTTCGGCCTTCAGCCTACGCTTCAGTCTCTGCGCCGCGGAAGCGCGGATACGCTGATCGTCGCTAAAGGATATAAGTCGCCGGGCATCAAATGCAAGTCCTGCGACTTTCTCGGGACATCGGAAGAAAAATCGGGAACGAACAAGTGTCCGGTCTGTTCCTCCGATATTCACACGGTTCATGACGTTCTGGAAGACGCCGTCACGTTCGCCTACAAAACGGGATGCAAAGTCGAAAATATCGGCGAAAACGCCCGGTTCAAAATGATGGGCAATATCGGAGCTATTCTAAGATACTAAACACGCGGGCTTTTGCGATATCTCCCAAAAATATGTACGGAAAAAATAATTCATCTGTCATGAGCAATCGTCTTGAAACAAATTGCGCGTACAGTAAACCAAAAAAATAACCGTATATCCGATGCCCAAGAAGAAACAACAAAACATTCCTTTTCCGGAACAGCCGGTAAAAAAAAGAAAAATTCCGAAGGCGAATTTTTATAAGACATCGCGGGGTAAAGCTTTGCCATTAGGCGCTTCACTTCAGCGCGGCGGCATCAATTTTTCCGTATTCAGCCGTCATGCGAACGACGTGATTCTCACGCTCTTCAAGCCGAATTCCGACGAACCCTTTATGGAATTCCGATTAGATCCCGATACCAACCGTACCGGCGACGTATGGCATATATTCGTTCACGAACTCGAACACAACATTGAATACGGTTACCGAATGGACGGACCTCTGTTTCGGGAAAATCCCGTTTTTCGTTACGACCGCAACGCCGTTCTGATTGATCCATATTCCAAAGCGCTTTCCGGTGACATCGCTTACGGTTCGTCGCTTCATCTGTCTGCGGGAACCGATAAGCTCTTCCACCGGCATTCCATCGTTATGGAATCGGCTTTCGACTGGGAAGACGATCATCCCCTGAATATCCATCTGGCGGATTCGGTGATTTATGAACTGCATGTCCGCGGCTATACGCGTCACGAGTCATCCGGAGTAAAATATCCAGGTACTTTCCGCGGCCTTACCGAAAAAATTCCCTATTTGAAAGAACTCGGCGTAACGGCCGTTGAACTCATTCCGGTCATGGAATTCGAGGAAAATGACAATCCTAACCGGAATCCGTATACCGGCGAACAACTTAAAAATTACTGGGGCTACCATTCCATTTCCTTTTTTTCGCCCAAGGCTTCCTATGCATCAAGTACCGCAGCGGGTATGCAGATCCGGGAATTCAAATCCATGGTTAAAGCGTTTCATAAGGCCGGGATTGAAGTCATACTTGACGTCGTTTTCAATCATACAGCCGAAGGCAATGAGAACGGGCCAACGCTGTCTTTCCGCGGCATTGACAACCCGGTTTATTATATGGTCGATCCTGTGACCGGCGAGTACCTTAATTTTTCCGGATGCGGCAATACGCTGAACTGCAACCATCCGGTTGTGCGCGATCTCATCATTGACTGCCTCCGATACTGGGTGACTGAAATGCATGTAGACGGATTCCGTTTTGATCTTGCATCGATACTCGGACGGGGAACGGACGGAAATGTGCTGTCCAACCCCCCGCTGCTGGAGCGCATCGCCGCCGACCCGGTTCTTGCCAGAGTAAAACTCATCGCCGAAGCATGGGACGCTGGCGGGTTATACCAGGTCGGCACGTTCCCGAACTGGGGGCGCTGGGCGGAATGGAACGGTAAGTTCCGCGACGATATACGCCGTGTCGTAAAAAGTGACCCTGGAATGATATCGACGCTGGCGACGCGTCTAGTCGGCAGTCCCGATTTATATTTTGTCAGCGGACGCGCGCCGCACCACAGCATCAATTTCATCACCTGCCACGACGGCTTCACGCTTTACGACCTTGTATCGTATAATCAAAAACACAATGAAGCAAACGGCGAACAAAACCGCGACGGCGCCGACGCTAATTTCAGCTGGAATTGCGGCGCGGAGGGACCGACCGACGATCCAGTCGTCAGCCGGCTACGCGAACGCCAAATGAAAAATATGATCACGATCCTTTTCATGGCGCAAGGAGTCCCCATGATTCTGGCCGGCGACGAGATGGGACGAACCCAGTTGGGCAATAATAACGCCTACTGCCAAGATAACGGAATCAGCTGGCTCAACTGGGACCTGCTGAACACAAATGCCCATCTGTACCGCTTTTTCAGGGAACTCATCCGTTTCCGCAAAGATCATCCCCTTCTTCGCAGCAAGGTGTTTTATACGGGCCATCATGAAAAAGCGCCGGTGGTCACATGGCACGGCGTCAAACGGTATCAGCCCGACTGGTCGGAAGAATCGCGGTGCTTAGGCATGCATCTGATCGGCGGAAAACAGGATAACGATATTTACATTGCCGTCAACGCGCATTGGGAAGATAGGTATTTCGAGCTTCCTGATCCTTCCGAAAAAAGTTTCTGGCGGCTATTTATCGATACTTTCCAGAACCCGCCGCATGATATTTACGAAAAAGGAAAAGAACCCGGACTACAGGGCCTGCGTAAAATATATGTGAAACAGCGTTCCGTTATCGTTTTGGTATCGGATTGAAACCCTATCCCTCAATGAGCCAGAATCAAATAACCGGCTGTATACTTGCCGGAGGAAAGAGTTCACGCTACGGAACCGATAAGGCGTTGATACGGATCGGTGAACAGACGCTTATTGAAAAAACAGCTCATGAATTATCATCGGTTTTTTCGCGTATGTTAATCGTCTCCAATTCAACCGAGACCTGCGAGTTCCTGAACTTTCCGGTTTATCCGGACATCATCCGTAATATCGGACCGCTAGGCGGCATTCATTCGGCGCTGACGCATGCGGAAACTGACAAGGTTTTTTTAATCTCCTGTGATTTGCCTTATATGACTGCCGATTTCATACATTTTATCGCAGTACATCACTCTGAAAGTCCGATAATATTGCCGGTGACAAACGGTATCATACAACCGTTATGCGGGTTGTATTCAAAATCCTGCCTTCCGGTTATAATGAAAATGATCGGAAAAGAGGGAGCGCATACCTATCCGGATGAACCAAAAAAATGGAAATACTCGCCTCTCGTCCTGATCGAAGAAATGAAAGCAGAGTTGATCGATGTTAAGGCACATTATCCGGCATACGATGAAAAATTGTTTTATAATATCAATCATCCGGAAGATTATGAGAAAATGCTGCTGCCCAAGAATTCATAATTGATCATGCAAACTAATACCCGATAAATTTCCAAATACAGAATAATTTTTCGAAGTAGTTTTTTGTTCCAATTTTCTTAGACACTGCGGCTCTTTTCATTTTGTTTTCAGGCGGCGGAAGCCTGCACAACGATTCGCATTTCCGGCAAGCGTACGCGCGAAGGCCGGCCGATACTCCGAAAAAACAGCTATGAGAACGGCCTGCAGAATGCCGGTGAATATTTTAACGACGAAAAATACGATGATATTGGACGCATTTGACCGGACACGAAAAATGTCAGGGCGTCTGTAACAGCGCGGGATTCGCAATCAAGAATTCACACTCGTATAACCCGAACATCGGCGATATGAAACGCATCCGTGACCGGGAAAGGATCTGATAAAAAACGGCTTTACAGAACTGCGCGACCATCGCTGTTTGTGATAACCCCTCAGGAATCATCCCACCGATGGGCGTTTCTTCCAATTTCGGTGTGATTGCCGCAGAGAGAGACGCCCCTTTTTTTGAAACCGATAATTATTCTTTTGGCAAATTAAACGCCAATGATCTCCTTCAGCCGCCGATGGGCAATATTATTTATACCGCATTTTTCGTACTCCGGCGAAACGGATAAATGAAAGGCTGCATCCGTTATTTCACAGCCTGATCTATTTTCCCTAAGCCCTCGTCCATGGCGATCTTACGCAGAAATTCATCCTGCAGAAAGCGGCAAGGCGCCTGAAACATTCCCTGACCAGAACCGACCCGCTTTCATTATCTCAAAACGAATGGAAAGATGCGTTTTTTGTACCGTTTACGGAATACATATCACGGTACTTAACTTCCGTTTCGGTCATGATTCAGGACTTGAAACCCGGTATGCCCCCTGAAAAGGCTTCAATATGCACAACGCTCGGTTTTCCGCCGACGTCAGTTGTTGTTCCGTGATGGGTGGCCGAGGGCAGGGATCTGCCTAACGTAATTGCCGCTGATAAAGATTCGACGGCTCCGTTATGCCGTATGGCACTGGCATTGAACGAGCGCGTTATCCCCGCTCAAACCGAATACCGCGACCGCAACGTGGATATTAAACAACTAATCAATTCCGATAAAACCGGTACAATGCAATTACTGAAACCCTTAGATGACAGGATTTTTGATGAAACCCATATGAGGCATCGTGAGTGGACTGTCAAAAAAAATGCTAAAGATGGTATTCAGAATTTCTACCGATGGATGGATGAAACAATATTAAAAGAATACCAGCGGCCGTTTGGCGTTTGAACCGCTGAAATTGAACCAGGTACTTAATAAACGCGGAATTGCCGTCCGATACCGAATAATGAATTGCTTTTTGAACTTTTAGTTGGGGATTAAATCTACACCCGATCGATTAGATCACTGTTGTTGATGCTTTCGTCCTTATTGGTTTTCCTCAGCATAAGGCCGATAGAAAATCCTTTCAAAGGGTAAAATACACTGTTGCGCCCTGATTAGGTTCTCCCTCAGCCCATAAGCGTCCTCCGTGGCGCTGTATGATTCGCCGGACAGTCGCCAAACCGATACCGGTCCCTTCAAATTCTTTTTCCGAATGCAGGCGTTCAAACGGGGTAAAAAGTTTGCCGGCATGCTTCATATCGAACCCCGCGCCGTTATCACGGATAAAATATACTGTTTCTGCGCCTGCAATGGTTTTGCCGAACATAATCACCGGTTCAGCTTTATTGCGCGTGAATTTATAAGCGTTGCCCAGTAAATTACATAGAACGATATGCATCAGTTTCATATCGCATTCAGCGTGCAGATCCGGTTCGATCCGCCAATCGATGGAGCGCGACGGATCACGGCGAATAAGGTCGGGCAGGATGTCATGAGCCAGATTGCTCAGATTCACAGGCAGTTTCCTTATCACCACCCTGTTTACGCGCGAAAAATTCAGCATATCGTCAATTAGTCCGGCCATTTTTTTAACGGCGGTTCGTATTTTATCGACATCTTGCAGAGGCTGGCGGTTGACTGAAGAATTCAGGCTTTCCGAAAGCAGGTCACAATATCCTTCGATAATTTGCAGGGGATTGCGCAAATCGTGTGAAACGGAATAATTGAAGGCCTCGAGTTCGTTATTGGCTTCCTGCAATTGCGCTGTCCTTTCCTGGACGCGCGTTTCGAGTTCTGCGTTCAGTATCCGAATTTCCTGCTCGGCGTATTTTCTTTCGGTTATATTGTTGATGATCCCGATATATCCGATCAGTTTTCCGGATTCATCTCTCTGGGGCACCGCCTGCCCGCTGACCCAGACGATCCTTTCGCCGTTCACCAGGAACCTGTATTCCGAACAGGAAAGGCTTTCCGCCTGTACCGCTTTTTGCCAGTTTTCCGCCACGCGTTGCCTGTCATCGGGATGCACGGCGTTCAGCCATCCGTTTTGAAGCGCCTGGTCATGGGTCATACCGGAAATTTCGCACCAGCAGGGATTGACGTATGTGGTGTTGCCGCTGATATCCGTGCGGAAAATGCCGACTGGCGCGGTTTCGGTCAGTGTGCGGTACTGTTGCTCGCTTCGCTTCAGGGCAGCCTCGGAAATTTTTCGAAGTTCAATGTTCGCTTCCAGTTCCAATATATACTTCTTCAGTTTTTTTTCGTTTTCTTCAGTCTGGCGCATCTTGTCTTCGAGCTTGCGGATGAGCGCAGCGTTGTATTCCCGCAGAACAACCGTTTCCGTCGATTCACGGGATATTTCTGTTTTTGTTTCCCTGTGACTGACGCGGGTTAAAAGATCCATTATGATTTCGATGAAAACATCCGGTTCCTGCGGTTTCAGGATGTATTTATCGGCGCCGAGGTTCAGCGCGAATTCCTCATCCCTGGGATCGGTGTAAGTGGCTGAATAAAAAATGAACGGGATATCTTTGAGTTCCGGATCAAGTTTGCATTCGCGGCAAAACGTAAACCCGTCCATAACCGGCATCAGAACATCCGAAATGATCAGGTCAACCGGTTCGCGGCGCGCTTTTTCCAGCGCTTCAGCGCCGTTTACCGCCTGAAGGGTTTCATATCCGAAGCCTTTCAGCATGGCTTCCAGCAAATAAAGATTATCGATTTTGTCGTCAACGATCAGGATTTTCATGGCTTCGGTTTCCTTGATTGTTTGAGTTCGTCGGATAGAAAAGACTCCATCTGTGAAATAAAAGTTTCAGGATTGATCGGTTTTTCGATATACCCAGTCGCGCCGGATTCGATCGCTTTCTCCCGGTCACCTGGCATGGCATAAGAAGTCACGGCGATAATCGGCGTATATTTCAGTTCTTCGATTTCGCGTAATTTCAAAGCAACCTCATAGCCATCCATTTCGGGCAGCTGGA
>JBBIRG010000054.1:0-9732 GCA_037441945.1 Bacteroidota bacterium
TGCCGGCTGTATGAAGCGGTTGCGATAAACGCATACACCGTCTTTTTCGTGCCGTTGGGAGAGGCAGATAACCCATTTTCGCGTAATCGATTTGAACCTCTTTCCCCGGCGGCGTTTCCATACGGCAAGTGTTCTTGCGGTTATCAGGCAAAAGTTGATGCGCCTGAACGAACCTCTTAAAACTGCTCAGACTGACCTTCTCGGATCACCCATATCGTTGGCACAGGATGTCATAGACGCTTGTCATCTTCAATCGGGCGCCGGCCAACAGATGGATAATTTCGTCCAAATGCGGTTTGAGGGTATCTTGAGAGGGCTTCTCGTATGCAGGTGAGTTTACAATGTCCTGCAGGATAGCCATAATCGGCCCTTTATCTTCCAGCTGCATATCTTGACTCAATCCCAGCGCTTGAAAGGCTTGGATATACTTGCGTGCCGTCTTTCGGTCTAAGTGCATCGATTCGGCTATGTCTTTGACTTTACGTCGGGCGTGCCATTGCCGGAATAATTCCCATACATCCATAAGTCTGATCGTTTTGTAAGCCATGTTCTTTCCTTGGTTAGTCGAAGTCTATAACCAGAAAATAAACAAGAGCCGGTTGAAAATGTCAAACCGATGGGGAATTACCTTGAACGGAAATTGGGGAATTACCATTGACCGTTCCAATGGGGAATTAGCTTGAACTTTTTATGAATTAAATGGGGAATTAACGTGACCGTTGACAAACATCATGACCAAATTAAAAAATTGCCTTGTTTTACAATTCTTTTTGCCCTCTAAAAAAATCCCGACTACCTCTCGTTTCCACTCCTTTGGCTTGTACTCAGGATAGGTCTGGGCAATCGTCGTGGACAGCGAGATATAACCGAAAAAAATTAATTTCTTTCTTATTTTAGTGTGTTTCGCAGGAGATATTTATGAAAAAGTCATTTGCGCAACAAAGTCATAAATATTTTAAACCCTATGCTGACTCAGAAAATCCTGCTTTCCTGACATTTGTAAAACTGTCCGCCGGTTGTACTGAATATTCCGAGATGAAGCTTATCCGGAGCAATGAATCGCTATAACATCAAACCCAACGCCACAAGGGCAGGCGTTACAATATTGATGATCACGTTGAATCCCATAAACGGGATCAGTCTCGGAATATTTGTGGAATGCCTGTAGGCGCCAATAAACGCCGGTATCGCCAGGGCAAGGGTGATTAAGCCCAGCAAGGCCGTCGCCGGTAACAGACTGACAAACACGCCCGCAACGATGACAACGTATGCCAAGATCAAGAAAAAACCATAAATCAGACTGCTTTTGCGCGCGCCAATCAGAACGGTAAACGGCTTTTTCCCGATACTACGGTCTGCTTCGATGTCCGGAAACTGATTGAGCAGCAGGAGATTGCTGACTAAGAAAAAAGGGACACAGGAAGCGGTAAAAGCCGTCCAGGAATACTCTCCGGTCAGCGCAAAATGCGTTCCCATGACCATCAGCGTTCCGAATCCCAAACCCGGCGCCATCAGACATAGCCACGGATTATATACAAGCCACTTTGTGTACGCGTACAGCAAAACAATTCCCGCGACGCCTAAGGGCAGAAGTTTCCATCCCCAGATATAAACGAAAAACAAACCTACGGCCGCCGTCACGATCATGGCAATCGTAGCCGTCAGAAAAGCCGTGCGCGCCATTTCCGGATGTTCCGGCAATGTGCCGCTGCCGCCGCTGAATGGCGTCCTCTGCGTCCTGAAATCCAGTCCGGTTTTAAAATCAAGATATTCATTGAAAGCGTTCACGCTGATATGCGATGCGACCGCCCCGATCATGGCAAATGTAAAATACAGCATATCCACAGCGCTTTTTTCCCACAAAGCGGTGCCAAGTCCAAGTACCACGCAGGCCGGCGTTAAGATTAGAAAGGGCACCCGCATCGGACCCATAATTAATGACATTCTTGACATTCGGATTCCTTTGGTTTGTGTTCAATTGTTTAACCGGGGAATATATCAATTATTTCATGATTATCAATACCGAAGCGGATTTTTTTTCAATCCACATGTTTTGCGGGGAAAAATTCTTCAAAGAAAAAATCGCCATACAAAAAACTTGCCCGCGAAATACGCGAATAACACGAAGGGAAAAAACTTATTCAACCCTTTGCGAACTCTGCGATCTCTGCGGTTAAATGGTTTTTACCGCAAAGCCCGCCAAGATGCAGAGAATATAAGGCTTTTAAAAAACATCTTTTTCCTTAGCGGCTCCGCGGCTTTGTGGGAAACATTTCTCTCGCCAAGTCGCCAAGGCGCAAAGGGAAACTTTAGCCACGGCGACTCAAAGGCACGAAGTACTTTTATCGGGATTTACTTGGTGTTCCCGACTCATCGGGATGACTTGGCGGCCCTGTTCTCTGCGCCCCCTTGCGGATAAATATTTTATTTGATTCCCGGAAAAAATGATTCGAATGATTTTGAAATTCGTTTTTGGTATTCCTTTTTCGCTTAATTCGCATGTTTCGCGGGGAAAATACCTTGTCAGTGATTCTGCCCGGCGCCGCAATTGCCGCAGAAATTCGCGTTCGCCGGAAGCGGTTTCCCGCAGGATGCGCAGTATTTCGATACGCCGATCAGTGTTTTTGTTGTGAGCGGTTGATAACCCCCTTCATAACAGTCCATGAACGCCACCGCGGATATCGTGTACATCAGGGGCAGGGTAAAGATGATGCCGATATAACAGGCGTACGTCCCGATCTGTGCGATCATGCCGGCCACAAAAGCGAATAGCGTAAACATCAGCCAGTCTTTTTTCGTGATTTCATAACTCCGGCTGAGCGCCTCGGAAATGCCCATTTCCTTTTTCACGATCAGCGGAACGGTAAAATACACGAGCCCGGCCACGATGAACGCCGGAACGTAACACAGCATCGCGCCCGCGATGACTAACATGGTAATCACGATATTGGCGCCTGCTATTTTCAGTCCCAGCGCGAATCCGCCCGACCAGACATCCGAGGTTTCAATTTTTTCGCCCCGTATTTGCTTGAACGCTGCCTTGTACATGCCGCCCATCACGTAACTGACATAAACCAGCATCCCGATCATCATCAGAACCAGAATGAGAATCATCATGACGATGACATAACCTTCCGGATGCCTCTGGGCGGCCAGCGCAATAATGCCGATCGCGGCAAGAATGATTATAATGACGGCAGGCACAAAAAGAAAAGCCGCCATGGCAGACCAGGTTTTCCATTCCTGTTTATACAGTTCCCAACCGCCTGAAATCCATTCGCTGAATTTGACGATTTTTTCGCTGGCCATAGCCGTTTCCTTTCAAATAGAATTGATGAAAGTAAAATTTATCCGGAACATTTTTTCCGGTTTATGTTCCGTTTGTTCCTGAAATATTCATGAACGCATCGCATTTCATTCCCTGCCGGTTATGGTTGCCCGGCGCCGCAATTGCCGCAGAAATTCGCGGCCTGTTCCATCGGCGCTCCGCAGGCATGGCAATATTTCATTTTCGGCGCTTCGATAGAAACCTGCCTGGATTCAGGCTCAAACCAGTCACGGTAAGCTACGGCGGTACAGAGAAACAACAGCGGAAGCGTAAACAGAATGCCGATTCCGCAGGCGATAACGCCGATCATCGCGGCGATATTCAAAACGAACGCGAATGCCGTAAAAACCAGCCACTCCCGTTTCGTCGCCTCAAAGCTGGCTTTCAGTGCTTCGACCGGCTCCATGTTTTTACGCACGATCAGCGGAACCGTAAAAAAGAGCATGCCCTGAGCAATCAGCAACGGAATGTAGCAGAGTAATGCGCCGATAAACTGGATGATCGTCAGTAGAACGGCGGCTACTAGAATTTTCACAAAAAGATCCATGCCGCTGAACATGTCGCCGACGCTGATCGGTTCGCCTTTGATCTGTTTGAAAGCCGTGCGGTAGACGCCGCCAAGAAGGAAGGCCTGAACGATATTGATTCCAAATGCCGTCAGCAGGCTCAATACCAGCGACTGGGCGAGGCTCTGCGTCATCATAGCGATGATTTCACTGAAAGTTCGGGCGTTCGAGGGCATTTGAGGGCTGATCTGAAAACTGATGACCTGCGATATGCCGTAGATCAGCCCCACCGGTATGATATAAATCAAGCTGATCAATACCCATGTCCGCCATTCGTTTTTAAGCAGCCCGAAACCTTCCGAAAACCATTCCCCGAATCTGACTTTTTTCATAGCCGTTCTGTCCTGAATAAATGATTAGACTATTGACGGAAATTACTTCAGCGTTTTGTGATAAACGGACTGCCGGAATTCCTTCGCGTATTCGCAGTAGATCTGCCAGTTTTTCGTGATATGTTCCAGCGTTTTCGCGTCCACTTGTTTTTTGACCTGCGCGGGGATGCCCATGACGATGGAGTTTGCGGGCACTTTCTGTCCCTGCATGACCACCGCGCCGGCGGCGATGATGCAGTTCTCCCCGATTTCCGCGCCGCTGAGTACCGTTGAGTGCATGCCGATGATGCAGTTGGAGCCGATCTTCGCGCCGTGAATCACAACGCTGTGCCCCACCGACACGTTCGGGCTGATGATCGCCGGCATATCCCAGTCGACATGGATCACGGTATTGTCCTGGATATTCGTGTTGTCACCGATCACGATCGGGCACATGTCGCCGCGCAGCACCGCGCCGAACCAGACGCTGGCGTTCATTCCGATCCGGACATTACCGACCACTGACGCCGTGTCGGCAATGAAAGCGCTGTCATGAATGTCTAACCGGCACTCGCTCAGCCGGAAAATCTCAGGGCTTTTGTAATCCATAAACACCTCGTGTTTTGTGTGATTTTTTTATTTGCCTGCCGTATGGAAAAAAAAGAAAAAATAAACGCAAGCGATGAGGTTCGTTCCGGCGTTTCCGTCCGCTTCCCCTATTCTTACGCCGGACGCGTTATAAATGTTTCCTTCGGTTACTTCGCCTATCCGAACGCCGGAGGAATTGTACACTCGCCCGTCTTCGCTGATTTCTCCGATACGCACGCCCGATCCGTCGTAAACCACGCCATCGGTTGTCAGTTCTCCTTCGCGGACGCCGGATGCATTGTATATCATTCCTTCGTAGGCGAATTCCCCCAGTCGCACGCCGGATGAATTATACACAATTCCTTCCGTGGTTATCTCGCCGATGCGGACGCCCGAAGCGTCATAGAGCAGCGTCGCTCCGTTGAAATCATCCGTTTCCTGCGGATGCGCCGGGTTTCCGGTTATTGAAAGGAAAATTATTGCGGCAATCAGAAATAGGTTGTAAAATCCCATAACATCCTCCCTCCTGAATGATTTATTTCAATTTTTCACGGATTGAATTGCGGTAAGTCTGTTCCAGTTCCTTCACGCGGACATGGATCCAGTCGCCGATCGTCAGGTGCGTTCCGCCGACGGTGCCGAGCAGCGCGGCATGCACGCCGTTCTTCTGCGCCAGTTCCGGAATCAGTTCCGCGCGGCAGTCGGGAACCGTCACGATTACGCGCGACTGTGTTTCGCCGAAAAGCAGCGCGTCCGAGCGGATGGCATCGTTCAGCCTGACCGACGCTCCGATGGAACTGCGGTCGGCATTCCGGAAACAGCATTCCGCCAGCGCGACGGCCAGTCCGCCGTCGGAGACGTCGTGCGCGGATTTCACGGCGCCGTATTCAATCGCGTCGAGTACCGTCTTCTGAACGGCTTTTTCGTATGGAAGATCCAGTTGAGGAATCTCGCCGCAGACTTTTCCGTGAATCACTTTCAGGTATTCGCTCCCGCCGATCTCCTCTTCGTTTTTGCCGATCAGGAATATCAGGTCGCCTTCATCCTTGAACCAGGACGTCACTGTTTTCCAGACATGATCGATGATGCCGATCATGCCGATGGTCGGCGTCGGGTACACGGCGCGGCCGGGGCTTTCATTATAGAAACTGACATTGCCGCCGGTGACGGGCGTATCGAACGCGAGACAGGCTTCGCGCATGCCCGCGATCGCTTCGCTGAACTGCCAGTACATGCCGGGTTTATAAGGATTGCCGAAATTCAGGCAGTTCGTGATGGCCGCCGGTTTCGCCCCGGAACAAACCACATTCCGCGCCGCTTCGGCGACCGCGATCATCGTTCCGCGTTTGGGATTCAGGTACACGTACCGCCCGTTGCAGTCCACTTTAGTTGCGATCGCCTTATCGGTTCCTTTGATGCGGATCACCGCCGCGTCGCTGCCCGGGGTAACCACCGTGTTGGTGCGCACCATCGAATCGTATTGTTCGTACACCCACTCCTTGCTGGCGATATTCGGCGACGCGAGCATCTGCTTCAGCGTATGACTCAGGTCATAAGGCACGCGGACGGACGCTGTATCGAGTTTTTTCAGTTCGTCAATATAATCCGGCTTTGCCGCTTCGCGTTTATAAACCGGCGCGCCTCCTCCGAGCACCAGTTCTTTCGCGGGAATGTCGGCGAAAACCTGATCCTGATATTTCACGCGCAGCCGTCCGTCGCCGGTAACTCGGCCGATGATGACCGCATGCAGATCCCATTTACCGAATATTTTCTTAATGTCCGCTTCATGCCCTTTTTCCACGACCAAGAGCATCCGCTCCTGGCTTTCGGACAGCATGATTTCATACGGCGTCATGTTGTCTTCACGGACGGGCACATGCGACAATTCAATTTCCATACCTGCGTTGCCCTTCGCGCTCATTTCGGAACTGGAGCAGGTCAGTCCCGCGGCGCCCATATCCTGGATGCCGACGATGAAACCCGAGCGGATAGCTTCCAGCGTCGCTTCGAGCAGGAGTTTTTCGGTAAACGGATCGCCGACCTGAACGTTGGATTTGCGTGACTCGCTTTCTTCCGATATTTCGGCCGAAGCGAACGTCGCGCCGTGAATGCCGTCGCGCCCGGTTGACGAGCCAACGATCATTACCGGATTCCCATCGCCTTTTGCAACGGCGCTGGCTGTCTGATGATGTTCCACGATCCCGACCGCCATCGCGTTCACTAATGGATTATCAAAATAACAGTCGTCGAAATACACTTCGCCGGCAACGGTGGGAACGCCGAAGCAGTTGCCGTAATCGCCGATGCCTTTGACGACGTTGGCGAACAAGTGACGTACGCGCGGATCGGACAATTCGCCGAATCTCAGGGAATTCAGCGCGGCGACAGGACGCGCGCCCATGGTGAAAATGTCGCGCAAAATGCCGCCGACGCCCGTCGCGGCGCCCTGGTAGGGTTCCACCGCGGAGGGATGATTGTGACTCTCGATCTTAAAAGCGCACGCCAGGCCGTTGCCAATGTCGATCAGTCCCGCGTTTTCCTCGCCGGCGCCTTTCAGAACCCGGCTCCCTGTCTTGGGCAGAGTCTTCAGCTGCGCGATCGAATTTTTGTAACTGCAGTGCTCGCTCCACATCACGCTGAAAATGCCGAGTTCCGTGAATGTCGGGGCGCGACCCAGTATTTCAACGATCCGGACATATTCCTCATCGAGTAATCCGTGATGGCGCGCGATTTCAACATTTACTTCCGGTTCCCTGATTTTGTCGGACGGCGTCCATTTTACCTGATGCATCAAATTCTCCTGTATTCTGTTATTGAAACCATTTTCGCTTCTTAAAAAAGAAATACATAAATAGCGCCACACCCACCATCAGCAGCAAAACCGACGGATAACCGTATTCCCAATCCTTCTCAGGGAGCACTGTGAAATTCATCCCATACACGCCTGCGATGAAGGACAGCGGCATGAATATGGTCGTAATAATTGTTAGCCTCTGCATGATCAGATTAATACGCTGGGAATTTTCGTTCATCAGGTGCGACTGGAAAGAATAATAAGTTTCGAGAATATTGGTTACCGAATCACGGTGCGAATCGATGAATTCGTTCAAACGCATTGTGTGATCATAAATATCCCGGAAAAACATGCGCGACATTTTCGACACCGTCTGGTTATTCGTATGGATAAGACTGGATAGAATATCGCGATGCGACCCCATAAGGCGGCGAAGCTGGGTCAGCTGGCGTTTGATGGACATCAGCTGGGTCAGCAGCGATTTGGGATCTTTCGCCGAAAACATGGATTCCTCGATAACGTCCAGCAGATCATCCCATCGATCCACGACCGGAAAACACTGATCGATCATCTTATCGAGGATCGCATGAAATATAAAATCCGAATTACGAAAAATGAGGTTTTCCTTAAGCATTG
Source organism: Bacteroidota bacterium (assembly GCA_037441945.1). Classification (GTDB taxonomy): domain Bacteria; phylum CLD3; class CLD3; order SB21; family JBBIRG01; genus JBBIRG01. Next base: position 8,224 of record JBBIRG010000054.1, read on the forward strand.
CTTTTGCGGACTGTCCCTTCTGATATTTTAGCGACTGGTGCAGAACTAAATCGCTCTGGAAGCGTTTCATGATCTTTTCGATGGTCTGGTTATGACCTTTGTGCACCGATACGAGAAAGTTTTTTCCTAGAAAGAAATCCAGTTCTTCGCGGACTAATTCTTGACTGGCCTCATCGAAAATGGGTTCGTTCAGAATAATAAACAGATACGATTCGAATTCGTCAATTTTAGGACTGTTGGGATTATAGAGACAGTCTTCAATGCACAGCGGATGGAAATTGAACGCTTCCTGGAGCGCCTCCATCTCCTCGTCCGTTGGATCTTGCACGTCAATCCAAAAAACAGATTTGGCCTGATTCAGGTAAATCACCATTTCGTCAAAGCTGACTGACTCCATGAATTCCCGTTCATTCAGTTGTGCGAAGATAGTGTACACGCTTCAGTTTCCGTCATTAAATTTGATTTTCAATTCATCGCCGGATTCGTCTTTCTCCGGCTGTTTGACTTCAAGACGGACTTTGTAAATCCGTTTCCGGTCGCTCTCTTTAATGGTCCATACCCGGCTCCCGTCTTCGATCACTTCATTTTTATGCGGCATCCGTTTCAGCAGCCAGAGCAGGTAACCGCCGAGCGTATGATAATCCTCCGTGGGAATGTCCAGGTGAAGGGAATCATTGATGACGTCGATTTCGATAAGCGCGTCGAGCAGATAGGAGCCGTCTGCCTGCGGCGTAAACGCGGGCGCTGTTTCGTCGTATTCGTCCTTGATCTCGCCGACGATCTCCTCAAGTAAATCTTCCATGGTGACTAACCCCGCGGTACCGCCGTATTCGTCCACCACAATAGCCATCTGCAGGCGGTTCGCCTGGAATTCCTTCAGCAGTTCCGAAACCGGCTTGGTTTCCGGAACGAAATACGGCATGGCGATAAATTCGATCGCCGACATTTCCTTGACGTTTTTCCGCCAGCAGTTGAGAATATTTTTGATATGCAGAACGCCGACGATGGTATCGATGGTATGCTCGTAAACGGGCAATCGTGAGAGTTTTTCCTCCGCCATGACCTCGAGGATGTCTTCCATGGGCGCGGACACTTCGACGCAGACCATGTTGACGCGCGGCACCATGATCTCCTTGACGACCGTATCGCCGAACTCGATAATGCTGTGGATCATATCCCGCTCGGTTTCTTCAATGGCGCCCGCGGCTTCGCCGGCCTCGATCATTTCCTTTATTTCCTCCTCGGTGACATTCGCCGGATCGGTTTCATCCTTGCTGCCCATGACGCGGATCAGTCCTTTACTGGTCAGCAGGAACAGCCAGGCGAGGGGGCGCAGCAGCTTCATGAACAGCACCATCACCGGCCCGAGCAGGCGCAGAACAATCGACGGGGCGACGCCCGCGATGGTATTCGGAATCACTTCGCCCAGCAGCAAAACGAGGAACGAAATGATGATCATTGCTCCCCCGACGCCCCACCACTCCGGGTAGCCGTAATGATCCATAAGGT
>JBBIRG010000055.1:0-9729 GCA_037441945.1 Bacteroidota bacterium
AAGGCCCATCGATGGTACGGAGATCGATCATCGGAATGCCGCCCGGCAAATCCGGGTAAGAAAATACGTAGGAATAAACATGCCGGATTTCTTTCAGAGCTTTTTCATCCGCATAGCATGGAATTTTTTCCTTCGGGTTGAGCCGGTTCAGAGCGCGGATATCATCCAGTCCGAAAATGTGGTCGGCGTGGGCGTGCGTAAAAAGAACCGCGTTGAGTTTTGTAACGCCGAATTTCAGGCACTGCTGGCGGAAGTCGGTCGAGGCGTCGATCAGGATGCGCCGTTCGCCGGCTGTAATGAGGATGGATGCGCGGAGTCTTTTGTTTTTTTCGTCCGTGGATGAGCAGGCCGGACAGGAACAGCCAATCAGCGGGACTCCGTGCGAGGTGCCGGTGCCGAGAAACAACACCTCTATCGCGGAACTGGAAGAGTTTCCGGAAACGACCATTACGACTGAATTTCCTTTTTTGCAAGCTCGCCGGGGAGCAGAAAACCTTCGGCCCTGTAAACGTCAATGACGCCCTGGACTTTGCGGATGTGTTCAATGATCTTGTTCAGTTGCTTGTTGGAATGCACCTGCAGGACGAAATCAATCATGTTTTCGCTTCCCATGGTTTTCATTTCGGCCGTTGTGATGTTGGTATCGAGTATACCGATCTGGTGCGTGACGTCGTTCAGAAGGTTTTTGCGGTCATATCCCGACACTCTGATATGCACCATGAAGGTTTCATTCTCGGAAACTTTCCAGACGGCGTTGATGCTCCGGTCGGGCTCTTTTTGGATCGTTTCGGCGATATTCGGGCAGTCTTTCCGGTGTATGTTGATGCCTCTTCCTTTCGTGACGTATCCGAGTATTTCATCGCCCGGTATGGGATTGCAGCAGGACGCGTATTGAATCATCATGTTTTGCAGGCCGTTGATGATAATCGAGGCCGAATGATGGGGTTCCCTCCGTATAAGCCGGTTGATCAGCGATTTCGTGGTCTTCGGTTTCTGGGGCTGGGCAGGGCCGGATATTTTTAAAACGATGCTCTTGGCGGAATGGTTTCCCCGTCCGACCGATGAATACACCATGTCGACGGTTTCAAGTCGCAGCTCTTTCCGAATTTCCTCGAATTTTTCCTGTAGTTCCTGCTGGGAGAGCTTAACGTTCTGCGTTTTCATTTCCTGCGCCAGCATTTCCCTGCCGAGGGCGATGCTCTGTTCGATTTCGGCGTTCCGAAAAAAACGCTTGATATGGGTGCGCGCCTTGCTTGTTTTTACGAAATCCAGCCAGTGGCGGCCTGGCGTCTGCTGGTCGTTGACCTGGATTTCCACCTGGTTGCCGTTTGCCAGAATGGTATGAAGCGGCACGATGCGGCCGTTAACTTTCGCCCCGATACAGTGCATGCCGACTTCCGAGTGAATGCTGAACGCGAAATCAATGACCGTGGCGCCCGCCGGAAGCTGATGCAGGTCGCCTTTCGGCGTAAAGATGAAAATCTCATCGCGGTACAGGTCGATTTTCAGCTCTTCCACGAATTCCCCCGGTTCGGGCTGTTGCTCAATCAGCTGTTTGATCCAGGTCAGTTGTCGGTCGAACTGGTTGGGTTTGTGGCGCTGTTCCTTGTACAGCCAGTGGGCCGCGATGCCGTCTTCGGCGATCTGGTGCATTTCGGTGGAACGGATCTGGATTTCAACCGTTTTACCGTCCGGGCCGACAACGGTGGTGTGAATCGACTGGTATCCGTTGATTTTGGGCATGGCGATGTAATCCTTGAACCGCTCGCTCACCGGTTTATAGGTGCTGTGGACAACGCCGAGCGCGTTATAGCAGTCGGCTTTCGTATTGACAATGATGCGGATGGCGAGCAGATCGTTAATTTCCCGGAAAGGTTTGTCGCGTTTTTTCATCTTGTTATAAATGCTGAAAAAATGCTTCGGACGTCCGGCGATCTGCGCTTCTACGCCGTATTCACTGAGTTTTTCGAGTATCGGATGACATACGTTTTCGATGTATTTTTCCCGCTCCACCCGGCTTTCGCTGATCAAACGCGAGAGTTCGTTGTAACCCTCTCTGTCCAGGGTTTTGAGGACGAGGTCTTCGAGTTCCCAGCGGATGCGCGCCATGCCGAAGCGATGGGCCAGGGGAGCGTAAACGTCGCGCGTCTCGACGGCGATGCGTTCCTGTTTCTTTTCCGGCAGCGATTCGATAGTGCGCATGTTATGCAGTCGATCGGCCAGTTTGATGATGATCACCCGGATGTCTTTGATCAGCGAGATGAACATTTTCCGGTAATTCTCACCCTGCGACTGTTCTGAACTGGTATAGGCTATGCCGCCGATTTTCGTGACGCCGTCGACTAAGGTCAGGATGATATCCCCGAACAGCGAACGGATTTCTTCCGCGGTGACGGTCGTATCTTCAATGACGTCATGCAGGAAGGCCGCGGCCAGCGTTTGCGCGTCCATCTTCTGCTGTACGAGAATCTTGACCACCTCAATCAGGTGATCAAAATACGGCAGTCCGGATTTCCGTTTCTGGTCCTTATGCTTGGCGTAACTGTAATGAAACGCCGCGGTCAGCAGTTCCATGTCCGGCTTTTTGGTGTAGCTGAGATAGGTTTCGGTAATTTTCTGGAATTCGCCCCGGTAATAGTCCCAGTCGTATTGACGGACATCGGTTGCCATTGTCGCGCCGGAGTTTATCGTTAACGCGCTTGCATCCTGATCCGGATTAGACAAGGTTTCAGAACGATTTGGATGGTCATCAGAATTCATAGGCATACTTTGCATTCACGGAATGATTAGCGATTCATGATACCATTCATACCGGAAGAGGGGAAATACACGCCAGGACTGATACAAACTCCGTTCATCCCCGCGGGAAATAAAATCTGGGTTATTGAGGAATGAGTGAAAATATCTTGAATAATTGCCATAACTTTTTGTTATATTAATATAAATAATATATAAAGTTATCACAAGAAAAATTTTCTGTTTTTTTGGATTTTTTTAAGTTTTAAAACAATGCACAGGAGTTTCGGTATGATCATGCAGGGAAAACAGGGGTTGATTGTCGGCGTGGCGAACAAAGCAAGTATCGCTCATGCGATTGCGAAAAGTCTACACCGGGAAGGAGCGCGACTGGCGTTTACCTATCAGGGCGACCGCCTGAAGGACAATGTGAAGGAGTTAGCCGGCGAACTGGGGAGTAAGCAGGTTTATCCGTGCGATGTTACCAAACCGGAACAGATTGTCCGGTTGTTTGAATGGATGCGCGACGATATGCCGTATCTGGATTTTCTGGTTCATTCGATCGCGTTTGCGGACAAGGAAGAACTGAAACGCAGTTTTCACTTAGCGAGCCGCGACGGGTTCCTGAAAGCGCAGGAGATCAGCGCGTATTCGCTGGTTGCGCTGGCGCAGGCCTCTCTTCCGATGATGCGCCGCCGCGGCGGTTCGATAGTCGCTCTGACCTACCTCGGATCTGGAAAGGTCGTTCCGAATTATCATGTCATGGGCTCGGCGAAAGCGGCGCTGGAATCCAGCGTCCGTTATCTCGCCGCCGATCTGGGGCATTTTGATATCCGCGTTAACGCGATTTCCGCGGGGCCCATCAGCACGCTGGCGGCGCGCGCCGTGCCGGGATTTACAAAAATCCTCGATATCATACCCGAACGGGCGCCGCTGAAACGGAATGTGGAACCGGAAGAAATCGGCGACGCGGCGATGTTCCTGTGCAGCCGCTGGTCGAAAGGCATAACCGGAGAGATCCTGCATGTTGATTGCGGGTATCATGTAACCGGAATGTAGATTTTCAGCTAATTCAGTTTGTTTTCCGTGAAAGCGTTTTCCATTTTATTGTTGAGAGGGCGGCAGGGAAAACCAATTTATATTTTCGTAGAATCGCTCAGTCCGTAATAAGGTATATATATTCGCTTAGCGTCTTATGCGCCTCGGGAACTGTCTAAGAAGCAAACTATTTGCCGCTTCCTAAATCGGACAAGACAGAACCAAAATGGAAAATATAAACGTCAAAGTTGAATTTGAAATAATTCTTTACAAGCGCTTCATGATAAATGTTTTGCGCTGTTTAAAAAAATATTCTGCCATAAAAAACACGAATTTCACATATAGGGCACTAAATAATATTTAAGCTTCCTCAACGAATCCGTTTGTTTTTTATAGCGGATAACCTTATTATCGGATCATGAAACGATGGACCTTGTTTATTTTTTGCGTTTTCATTTTTGCCGATAATCCTGCTAGCCGCGCTCAGGAATCCGCTCCGGTCCGCGCGTTGTGGGTTGTGCGCGACGCGATGAAGACGAAAGAGTCGATCGACAAGATGACGGCGACGCTGGTATCCGCAGGCATCACCGATGTGTTTCTCCAGGTTCGCGGGCGCGGCGACGCTTATTACAAAAGCCGTATCGTCCCGATGGCGGCCGGCGTCGACACTTCATTCGATCCTCTGGCATATGCGCTCCGTAAAATACGGCCTCATTCCGTGCGTATCCATCTCTGGCTGAATGTTTTTCTTATTTGGTCGGCGGACGAGCGCCCCTATTCAGGACGGCATGTTTACAATGTTTTTCCCGAATGGAGCGTGGTTTCCGGCGATAATGTTCCGATGGCGGAACTGGGAACAAAAAAAGTCCGGTCGTTGAATCACGAAGGCGTTTTTTTCTCGCCGTCCGTAGAGGAATACTCGGACCACTTTCAGGGGATCGTTACCGAACTGATGCGGGAGTATGCGTTCGACGGTATTCACCTTGACTATATCCGTTATCCCGGCGATGCGTACGATTATTCCGCAGCCGCGCGCAGCCGTTTCATCATGAATTTCCATATCGATCCGTTGACGATGAACCCCCTGCCTTTGGGCGCGCTGAACGGCGACCAGAAATTATGGGCGCGTTCCGCATGGGACCAGTTCCGGCGGGACGTTATTACGGATTTTGTCCGTATTCTTCGCGACAGTATGCGCGCTCTCAATCCCGACGTTAAACTGACCGCCGCCGTATTTGCCGATCTGAATGTTGCAAAAAATAAAATATTCCAGGATTGGCCGGAATGGATCAGCCTGGGAATCATTGATTACGCGGTGGTGATGAATTACGCAACCGACGATAAAATGTTCCGTTCAAGATTGAACACCATGCGGGCTGCGCTGGGCCAAGGCGATTTCGGAGCGAAAGTGATCCAGGGAATCGCGATTTACAATCAGTCTGATAAATCGGTGAAAAGCAAACTGAAAATCTGCGAGGAGTTTCAGATCAAAAAATGGAGCTTCTTTTCGTACGAAATCGTTCGTCAGAGACCGGGATATATTGATCTGATTCGTGCTTTGAAGTAATCCCGGACAATGATCCGGAGAAGTATCGCCAACAAAAATAAATTCATTTAACTTTCGATGCAGGCTTATCCGTCTGTGAACAATCCGCTAGCGCTCTTAAATCTTCCCGGATTCGATCAGCGCATGCTTTTTTCAAATCCTTCCTTCAGGAATCTTTTGAAAACTTCGGGATCGCGTTCCAGTCCGCCGAATGCCGCGTGCACCTGTTCTTCAGAGTCAAGGACAACGTAAAAAGGTAGCGCGACACTGCCGACGAGCCGTTGCTGAAGTTCCTGGTTATAATCTCTTTTGTCTCCGAAATCCGTCCATAAGCGGACGAGAATCATTTCTTCGAACAGCTTTTGCACATCGGGTCGCGTAAACATGGTTTTTTCCATGAGGCGGCAATTGGTGCAGGTTTTGCCCGTAAAATCGATGAACATCGGCATTCCCGTTTCCCGCGCTTTCGCCAGCGCTTCCTCGTAATCCTCGATCCAGTGCTCTTCTTCGGTCAATGATTTGGAATCGTGCTGAGCGAAACTGCCGTATTCGCGCGGAGGCAGATAAGAATCGATGTCCGCCTGAAGAGGGTTGTCAAATAACCCGTAGGTCAGGTACATCGTCAGGGAAAGAAAAAATACGCCGAGCGACATTCTCGAAAACCCGATTTTCGGCGTATCATCATCCTCCGAAAAGCGGAGCTTGCCGAGCAGGTAAAATCCCGTCATGCCGAACAGGACGATCCAGATTGCCAGCAACGCGGGGCGGGTCAGGAATTCGAGATCGAGCACGAGGTCGACGTTGCTGAAAAATTTAAAGGCCGCGGCGATTTCCACCAGCGCCATAACGATCTTTGTGGCATGCAGCCAACCGCCGCTTTTCGGCAGGTTTGCGAGGTACTGCGGAAAAAGCGATAACAGAAAAAACGGGGCCGCGAAAGCCGAGGCAAAGCACAGCATGCCGATTACCGGAAGGAACCATTCGCCCTGCGCCGAAGCGACCATCAGGATGCCGAGGAACTGTACCGTACAGGTGAACGAAACAAGCGTAAACGTGACGCCGGCGAAAAGGGTGCCCGCATATCCTTGCGAATCCGATTTTCGCTGCGACAGGTTGACTAAAAACTGAGGAAGGCGGATTTCAAATACGCCGAACAGGCTCATTGCGAAAACAATAAACAGGACGCCGATGAAAAGATTGACCCAGATGTTCGCCGCGAAATTTTGCGCGCCGGTCGCCCCGAGCGCCAGCGACATCAGCCAGCCGAACAGCGTGAACGAAAAAATAATGCCCAGCGCGTATACGACCGATTTTTTCACCGCCTGTTTCCGGCCTGCCGCAGAATGTTTGGTGAAAAACGACACCGTGATCGGGATCATCGGAAATACGCACGGCGTCAGCAACGCGAGAAACCCGGTAAGAAACGCAAGACCGATGAACGACCAGAAAGTTTCGTTGCGGAGGGCTTCGTAGGAACTTGTTCTTTCACTGACCGATTTGCCGGCGCCTCCGGAAACGGCGGTCAGCGCGCCGTCATCAGTCCTCTTTTTTTTTTCGTCCGCTCCGACCGTCACGGAATCTTTATCATCAGAGCCCGACGGCGTTTCCTTGTTCTGAACATCTTTCGCCGTTTGCGACAGCCGGAAAACCTGACCGGAAATTTTATGCGTGAGCGTCACGGTCTTCGGCGGCAAGCAGTAGGTTTCCGTGCAGGCCTGGTAGAGAAACTCGATTTCAATGACGTCATCCGCCTGAAGGACGCCTGTGACTTTGATGGGCTGACGGAAAACGACCGTGCCCGAATGCCATGTGACTTCAAATCCGAATCCTTCGTCGAAATGTTTTTTCCCGGCAGGAGAAATCAGGGCCCCGTTTTTTTTCAGCCCTTTCGGAAATTTGAATGTGATCGCGGTGGATATCGGCCCTTCAGGCTCATTCGTCCCGTAAATGTGGTACCGGCCGTCGATCGTCGCCAGAACTTCAAGCGCGAACTGTCCGGACTGAACGCCGGATTCCTTCGTCGATAATGTAACGATTTGCTCCTGGCCGCTGATTTTTAAACAAAGCGCCGACAATAATAAAACGGCAATGGACATTTTTCTGATCATATTTATATTTCCCTGTTATTTCGTGTGCTGGATCAAAAAACCAAAAACGGCTTAACATATTGCAATTCATGAGAAATGTCAAGCGGATTAGTTCGGGCGGTTAATCGCTGAATGAAAACGCGTTGGAACGGATCTGTTCGCGGATTTCGCTTTCAAGTTCCTCCGTGTCGATGGAACCGTTGACGATCTGATGGAATGTCAGGCCTTTAATACGGATCAGGTACGTTACATACAGCCGGTATTTAAAATCCGGTAGGACGCTGACGGATCATTCTGATTTGCGGCAAAAAGCCGGAGTCCCTCCTGAACGTCGAAAGAACTGGCGCCGGCGATGTATTCGCAGAAACCTTCTTCTTTCCATTCCGGCATGAAACGGGTTTTCAGGAAACCGAATTCCTATTCAATGAGCTGATGCGTCATTTCATGCGTGATCACGCTTTCCAGGGAACGAGAGGAATGCGATTCGCCGTTTCGGACAATAATCCCTTTCCGGAAATCCGTTCGGGACAAGATGATGTTACCCGCCAGCGGATAATGAACAGCGAAGGATCCTGGATTGGCGGGCGCCAGAAAAGTATACATTCTGTGGGAATCGCAGAAATAGATATCCGTCCTGAACCGGTCCGGGTAAAATCCGGATTGGCGGATTTTTCGGAGGGGTTTGGCCATGATCGCGTCGATCCCGAAATCTTCGTTGCTGTGCAGGCGTATGTTTTTATAAACCGCGTGATGGCTGAAGAGCAATGATGGGTATAGCAATATACAGGCATAAGCAGATGGAATGACGAACGACAGCAATGCCGCGGTCATTACGATTCCTGATTTCAGTTTTCGGTTCATGACGGATTTTTATTTGCGGACGGAACGGTATTTGATTTGACCGCCAGTTGTCCGCAGGCTGCGGCGATATTGCTTCCGCGCGATTTGCGCAGAGTCAGCGGGACGTTGATCACCGACAATTGTTTCATGAAGCGTTCGGTCGTTTCATTTTCCGGCGCGCGGAGCGGAGAGTGGCCGACCGGATTGAAAACGATCACGTTGACTTTGCATCTTCCCACGGATGATACGATTTTGATAAGCCGTTTCACGTCATCCGTGGAGTCGTTGACGCCGCTGATGAGTACGTATTCAAGCGTGACGCGGTTACGGCCGTGCGCATTATAATGTTTTAAACTGCTGAGAAGCTCTTTCAACGGGTATTTTTTTGCGATTGGCATCAGCTTCCGTCGCGTATCGTCGTCGGTCGCGTTGAGGCTGACGGCTAGGCTGTACTGCCTTCGTTCGTCCGCGTAACGGATGATTTCCGGAACCAGGCCGGCGGTGGAAATCGTGATCTTTTTTTTGCCGACACCCGGCCCGTTCTGGCTCGTTAGGATTTCGCAGGCTGTCATCGTGTTATCATAATTCTGGAAGGGTTCGCCCATGCCCATCAGGACAACGTTCGTAATATCCGGATCAATATGCTTCCGGATATGGATCAGTTGTCCGGCGATTTCGCCCGCTGTAAGATTGCGGGAAAGTCCCATCGTTCCGGTCGCGCAAAACACGCAACCGAGAGCGCATCCGGCCTGCGTGGAAAGGCATACCGTTTTCCGGTCATCCTCCGGAATGTATACGGATTCGATGCGGAGTCCGTCCGGAAGATCAAACATAATTTTTTGCGCGGCTTGGGAACCGTTTTCACCGGATGATAAAACGCTGACCGGTAGGGGTTTTATAATGGTCGCGGACGCGGCCAGCTTCTCCCGTAAGGCTTTGGACAAGTCGGTCATATCGTCAAATGAATCCGCGCCGAATTTATAAAGCCACTTGTATACCTGGGTTCCGCGGAATTTTTTTTCGCCGGCGGTTTCGAACCACGCCGATAGAGCATCGAGCGATAAACCGAATAAATTTTCCATTTCCGTTTTCTTTCATTAACCGCCGCATGTTACGATTTCAACGCTTACGAATCAAGTAAAAAACCGGATGGGTTGCGATTCATTCCCGATTGATTTCTGATCTTTTACAATAAAACGTAAAAAACCGCTTTTGATTCTTTATCAACAACATTTGCTTTTTTTGCGTTGATAATTGTGAAGTATCAATTGACCGCCGAAATAGCGAAGATCGCAAAGGAAAACATAGCACGCGAATACGCCGCAGCCCACGAATCAGACGAATAAGAAAAATAATATATGCTGGCGTATTCTGCGCCCGTTGCGGTTAATATTCTTTTCTGGTTCTGCCGGTTTAGTTTTTTATGCTTGATTATCATCATTTTTTTTTAGAATTATTACAAAACCAGAAAGGAAGCGGGTA